>JAJDHW010000099.1 GCA_030266405.1 Methanobrevibacter sp. OttesenSCG-928-I08 | reverse complement strand
AACAAGAAGATATTAGAATAATAAAAAACAAATATATATGTACTTTTTAAAATTTAGAATTTTTTGGAGGTATTTATATTGTTATCTGATAAAATCAATATTAAAAAAGCAGAAGACAAAGCAAAACGAAAAACAACTTATGGTGACAGATATTACTCAGAACCCATTCCTAAATTTGAAATACCTGATGAAAGTATGCATCCTCAAACTGCATATAGATTGATTCATGATGAATTGAATTTAGATGGGAATCCAAATTTAAATTTAGCTAGTTTTGTTACAACTTGGATGGAACCTGAAGCAAATCTAATAATAGCTGAAAATAATGGTAAAAACTTTGTTGATAATGATGAGTATCCTCAAACAAAAATTATTCAAAATAGAGTAGTTAATATGTTAGCTCGTCTATTTAATGTTCCTAAAGAATATGAATTTACTGGAACAAGTACAATTGGATCATCTGAAGCTATAATGTTAGGTATGCTTGCACATAAATGGAATTGGAGAAAAAATAAAGGAATCGACATGTATTCTAAAAATAATCCTGTTCCTAATGTTGTTATGGGTGCTGATGTACATGTTGTTTGGGAGAAATTTGCTAAATATTTTGATGTAGAACTTAGAATGGTTCCAATGGAAGAAAATAATTATATTCTAACTGCAGATAAAGTTAAAGAACATATTGATGAAAATACAATAGCTGTTGGTGTTGTTCTTGGAACTACTTTTACAGGTCAAATTGATGAAATTGAAAAAATCAATAAACTTTTAGAAGAAACTAAAAAAGAAAAAGGATGGGATATTCCTATTCATGTTGATGCTGCTAGTGGGGGATTTGTAATTCCATTTATTGCACCTGACTTTAAATGGGATTTTAGATTATCTCATGTAAGATCTATCAATGTTTCAGGACATAAATATGGGCTTGTTTATCCTGGAATTGGATGGCTTATTTTTAAAGATAAAAAATATCTAGATGATGATCTTATTTTCCATGTAAATTATTTAGGAGGAATTATTCCTACTTTTAATCTTAATTTTTCTAAAGGAAGTAGTATGGTCCTTGCACAATATTATAATTTACTTAGATTAGGTAAAGAAGGATATTATAATATAATGGATGGATTAATGGTTACAACTAATTATTTAAGTGATTTACTTGTAAAGACTAAAGTATTTGAGCTATTAGAAGATGAAATTGTTTTACCAATAATAGCTATTAAAATTAAAAAGGAATTTGAAAAGTATTTTACAGTATTTGATATTTCTAAAGAACTTAGGGAAAAAGGATGGTTAATTCCAGCTTATACTCTACCTAATAATGCAGAAGATATTGCAGTTTTAAGAATTGTTATAAAAGAGAATTTTAATAGAAATATGGCTGACTTACTATATAGTGATTTAATTCAGATATTTAGCCAATATTCTGAGGATTATAAAAATCCTGATGATTTAAAAAACTTTAAAAATCAACTTGTAAATATATTTTAAAAAAAATAAGAGCTATTTTAGATAAATAGCTCTATTTGTTTAGGAGTTCTTTTTATATAACTGGCTTTGAGTTCTTTTTATATAAATAATTCAGGTTCTTTTCTTTTTGAGAAATTTTCTTCTAATGTTTTAGCAAGTCCTAAAATATCTTCATTATCAATGTATTTAGCATTTTCTGGACAAATTTTTATACATTCGCAACAGAGAATACATTTTTCCTGATTGGAAATAGTAGGATCTTCACTATTAATAGCTCCTGTTGGACAATCTTCAACACAATCCATACATTTATTACAATTGTCATTAGTAACAGGTGTAACTGGAGGTAATGGTCCTCTTTCTTTATATGGGAAATTTCCATTAACTTCAATACTTGCTGAGGTATCTTTTCCTAAAATATCTATTTTCTCAGATATTGAGTTTGCAAAATCTTTAGCTATTTTTAAATCATCATCGTCAGGCCTATCTGTAGCTAAATTTCGTGTAAATGAATGTTCTCCAATAAATAATCCTCCTGCAATTACTGAAAAGTTGTTTTCATTTAAAATATTTCTCATTTCAAGTAATGCATCACCATAATCTGCATTTCCATAAACTGATAGAACTATTGCTTTTGTTTGATTTCCTTTTAAATTTTTAATATAATCTTCTACTATCTCTGGAATTCTTCCACCATATACTGGAAGAGCTAAAATAAATATATCTTCCTTAGAAAATTCAGGAGAACTTTCTCTATTTTTTGTTATATCTAATTCATTTATTTTTAAATTTAATTTTTTAGATAAAGTTTCTGCAATTTCACAAATTACTTCTTTACTAGTCTTTGTTGGACTAAAATACATAGCTTTAATTTCCACAATAATCATCTCACTTAATTTTTATATGGGTAAATTAATATATGAATAAATACTAATATATACTTAATAGTCATAAAAATATACTAAGTACATAATAATATACAAAATTTGGGGAATAATAATGAGTAATGAATCTTTTCAAAATGAATTTGAGATTTATAATCAAGAACAAGAATTATTTGAAATTAAAAAAATGATTAAATTAATGAATATTGAATTAAAAAATGTTGTTGAACAAACAAATCAAAATCATATGAATTTAATCAATTCTCTTGTTAAAAATGATTTTATAAGTTCTATAAATAAACATACTTTAGATAATTCTCCTCAAATGTTAGATAAAGGTTTAATTAAAAACTGTGAACTAAGAGAAGGATGTAAAAAAACATTTCAAAATTATATAAAAAAGCATATTGGGGATTTAAATCCAGAAGATGTATCAGATGAGAAAATAAATAATATAAAAGAAGAATTAAAAGATATGAAAAATGCAGCTTGTCAAAGAGAACATTCTGATATATGTTTTAATAGCTTATTTGATATAGTTACTAATCAAATGAGTCTTGTTAAATCTCTTAAAACTAGTAAAAATACTGAAGCTTCTGTTGATATTTTAGCTATTGATGAAGAATTTGTTGTTAATGAATATTTAGATCCAATAGCTAATAAACAAAGGCTTAATATTTTAAAATCCATTGCAATTGAACCTAAAACATTCTCCAAATTATCCCAAATCACAAAACTGCGAGGAGGAAACCTACTTTTCCATATAAATAAACTTCAAGATGCAAATTTAATTATACAAAAACATGAAAGAGGAGAATATGTTCTAAGTAAAAAAGGTTTTAAATTAATTGGTTTAGTATCTAGTTTAGAAAAATAAAAATAAGTATTTTAGATTCTATCTAAAATACTCCACCCATTTGTTTCAATATAGTTTTTCAGTAAATCAAATTCACTTTCAGTCAAATTATAAAACTGATTTTCTTTTGGAGGATTACTTGGTTCTTTTAGAGTTATACTTTCAAGGAATGGTTCAACATAATCTGTAAATAGTTCTGAATTTAATTCTTCATCAGGTTTT
>JAJDHW010000098.1 GCA_030266405.1 Methanobrevibacter sp. OttesenSCG-928-I08 | reverse complement strand
TTTGAAAGTGAATATGGTTCTACTAATAGTTATGGAGAATTAGCTGAATTAGCCGGACATCCTCGAGCTGCTAGAGCTGTTGGAACTACACTTGCAATGAATCCTTTTCCAATTATCATTCCCTGCCACAGGACAATAAGACATGATAAAAGTATTGGTCAGTTTGGTGGTGGTGTTGAATCTAAAATGAAATTATTAGAACTTGAAAAAAATAATCTTTAGAAAAATTTATATTATTCATTTCATAAAATATCATTAAATTTTAAAAAAAATAAAGTTATGTGATTAAATGAAAGCAAAATTAGCAATTACTTATGGAATATTGACATGGTTTTTTATTTATATACTATCTACATTTTTAAGTCAAGTCCATATTGATGATGGTATACCTCATATAAATATTTTTATACCCCTTTCTATTATTATCGTAACCATATTCTTTGGTATTTTATATATTCGTAATTTTAATAAAAATGAAGTTAAAGAAGGATTTTTACTTGGAATTATGCTTTTTGTAGTTGATTTAATACTTGATAATATACTTATGATTATTGTTGGCCCTACAAAACTTATAATAGACACTAGTCCTATGCATATATTGACAATGTTAATTTTATTCCCATTAATCACAACATTACTTGGTTATTTAGCACAAATGAAAATTGAATTAATATAAACACAAGGTGATAATTTGATATCTAAAACTCATCCACGTTATGAATCATTACTTTTAAGAGAAAAGATTACAAAAGCATATAAAGAAGGATATTTAGCTGAATCAGGTATGATAGCTCATGGAAGAGGAGAAGCTTTTGATTATTTACTTGGAGAAAAAACAATATATCCTGCAAAAAGAGCAATGTATGCAGCAATAGCTCAAATGTTACTTGCAAATAATCCAGTAATATCTGTAAATGGAAATACTGTTGCTTTAGCTATTGATGACATTATAACACTTGCAAAAACAATTAATGCAAAAATTGAAATTAATTTATTCCATAGAACTAAAGAAAGAATAGATATTATTTCAGATTTATTTAAATCAAAAGGTTATAATGATATTTTAGGAAATAATAATGATGATTTAAAATATATTAATGATATTGAAAGTCCAAGAGCAAGTGCAAGTACTAATGGAATATATACAGGCGACGTTATACTTGTTCCATTAGAAGATGGAGATAGGGCGGAAATACTTGCTAAAACTAATAAAAAAATAATTACAATTGATTTAAACCCATTATCTAGAACATCAAAAATGTCAAATATATCTATTGTAGACAATATTGTTCGAGCTATTCCTTTTATGAATAGTATAGCAAATGATTTAAAAGCACAAAATAAAGAAGTTTTAAAAAATATAATCACTGATTTTTCAAATTCAGAGAATTTAGAAGAATCTTTAGATTTTTTTAAAATAAAAGAGGAAAAATAATGAAAGTACTAGGAGTTTCAGGTTTACCTGGTTCTGGAAAAAGTCTAGTTTCAACACTTGCTACTAAAAAAGGTGCAATAATTGTTGGAATGGGAGATATTATAAGAGAAGAATCAGCGAAACGTAATGAAACCCCCAATGAAACTGCAACAAATTTAAGAAAAGAATTTGGTCAATATATTGTTGCGGAACTTACTATTGATAAAATAAAAAAACTAAATAACAAGGATTTTGTAATAGTTGAAGGTATTAGGAGTCCTTATGAAGTTAAGTTATTTAAAGAAAATTTTAATGGGTTTAAAATAATATCTATTTTTGCAAATAGGCAAATAAGGTTCGAAAGATTACAAAATAGAAATAGAGATGATGATTCGCAAAATTATGAAGATTTTCTTAAAAGAGATAAAAGAGAATTAGATTTTGGAATTGGAAATGTTATAACAGAATCAGATAAAATAATTATTAATGAAACTAATTTAGATAGTTATGAAAAGGAAGTTAATGATTTTCTAGATTCATTAATAAGTTAATAAATTTATTTATTTTTTAAAATAGCTTCTTTAATTAAATATACTCCATTATCAACATTCCAAATTATTTCAGAATTTAAAATAACTATTTTCTTTTTAAAAATAGGACCATCTAAAACTAAAGTTTCAGCTTCCCCACCTTCAAAAGCAAGATTAATATGATATTTTTTATTAATTAATTTTAGCTTTTCAATAGCTTCTAAATCAATTTTTCGACCTAACCATGATTTATCTAAGCCTTCTGCAAAAACACCACTAATAATAAATTCAAACCCTTCATTAACTATATATTCCATGTACTCTATTTCATCAACATGCCAAAATGGAGAAATAATTTCTAAACCAGTTTCACGACCTAATTTTTCAATTCTAGATTTTTGATATGTAGAAAAAAGAGCTCCTGTATAAATTCCCTCAATACCTAAGTTTTTTAAATTTTGAAATTCAACTTTTAAATCTTCAAGTTCTTCTTCTTTAATACCATTTGTATAAGCTGTTATTAATGGAATATCAACAGCTTCCGAAATTAAATCAGTGATATGTATATTTGGAACATGGAACATATATGATTCATTATTTCGAGATTTTATTGTTAGAAGATATTTTACATCTTCTTTATTTTCAATAGCTTTATATAAAGCCATTATACTATCTTTTCCACCTGAAAATAAAATAGCTACTTTCATAATCTCATAAAAATATTATCTTTTCAAAATTCGTTCTTTTACAAATCGTCTGAATTTCCTATAATAAACTACAATATTATCGAAATATACTCCAAATAGTGCAACAATAATTCCAAATACACCAGATAAAATAACAAATTCATTGTAATTCAACATAGATGCTTCAGTTTTAGCTTTTGATTCAGAAACTGGACCTTCTGTTTTGTAGGGAACAATATTATCTTCAAGTAATAAATCTTTAACTTTTTGAACTTCAGAAGATTGTACAACTACTTTTAAGTGTACTTGCCCATAGCTGATACTTTCACTATATACCAATTTAATCCAGTCAGAAATTGATTTTAATGCAGATAAAGGATCTGTTCCATTTTCAATAGTAATATCAACATTACCTGACGGAGATACATTCCATGATTTATAATTAGGATCAATTGCACCTAAACTTGAATTAATATAATTTACATCTTTCTCTGTTAGTTTCCACAGATTAACTGTAATTCCAGTATATTCAAATGATTTAACTCCTTCAATAGAAGATAAATTTTTTTGTAAATTATCTATTTTAGTTGAAGAAACATCAAAATATAAAGTTTCTTCATTATTAAAACTCATGGTTTCAAAGGTACTTACAACATTTGGAAGCTCTTCATAAACAGGATTTAAAAAGAAAGCACCTCCTAATGATCCAATAATTAAACCAGAAATTAAAACTAAGACTATTTCTCTTTTACCTATTAATGGCGTAAGAATACCCATTGAAAAAACAAAAACCATTAAAATGATAAATAAAGCAATAAAAAGAATACTAGTAAGAATATCCATATATTTTTCCTCTCATAATTATAACCTATAATAATTTTTAGTATATATA
>JAJDHW010000097.1 GCA_030266405.1 Methanobrevibacter sp. OttesenSCG-928-I08 | reverse complement strand
TATTGCAAGATATAGAAAAGATGTTACAGGTTCTCTAAATGATGAAGTTTTAAGAAAATTTGATGAAAGATTAAAAACTTTAAGAAATTTAGAAGAAAAAAAAGAAAAAATCTTAAAAGCGATTGAAGAACAAGGAAAATTAACTGATAGCTTAAAAGATAAAATATTAAATGCTAAAACACTTGTAGAGCTTGAAGATTTATATAGGCCCTATAAAAGTAAAAAAAGTACTCGTGCTTTAAAAGCTAAAGAAAAAGGTTTAGAACCTCTTGCAAAAATCATTTTAAATCAAGATATAAACACTCCTCTCGATAAAATAGCTGAAAAATACCTCAATTGCGAAGTTGAAACTGTTAGTGATGCTATTAATGGTGCAAAAGATATAATAGCTGAGATTATCTCTGAAAACTCTGATTTTAGAAAAAAAATACGTAAAAATACTTATTTTACTGGGAATATTAAAACAAAAGCTAAAAATTCTGAAAATGAAACTGAATATGAATTATATTATAATTATGAAGAAAAATTATCTAAAATTCCACCTCATAGAATACTAGCTATTAATAGAGGAGAATCTGAGAAAGTACTAACTGGAAAAGTAGATTTAGAAAAAGAAGATATCTTAATTTATTTAAAAAGGCATGTATTAAAAAACAAATCTAGGAATCCTTCAAAGGTTGAATATAATCCTTATACAACACCAACAATTGAAGAAGCTATTGAAGATTCTTATAAAAGATTAATATTTCCTGCAATTGAAAGAGAACTTAGAAATTGTTTAACTGATAAAGCAGAGGAAAAATCAATCGAAGTTTTTATGCATAATTTAGAACAATTACTTATGGAGAGACCTTTAAATGGAAAAACAATTTTAGGTTGGGATCCTGCATTTAGAACAGGTTGTAAACTAGCTGTTATTGATTCAAATGGAAAAGTATTAGATACCTCTTTAATTTATCCAACTGAACCTCAAAATAAAGTTAAAGAATCTAAAGAAATTGTTTTAGATTTAATTGATAAATATGATATTGATATAATAGCTATTGGAAATGGAACAGCATCAAGAGAATCTGAGAAGATTGTTGCAGATATTATTAAAGGAACAAATGTTGAATATATTATTGTTAATGAAGCTGGAGCATCAGTTTACTCTGCAAGCAAATTAGCTAGTGAGGAATTTCCGGAATTTAGTGAAGGTGAGAGAAGTGCTATTTCAATAGCTAGAAGATTACAAGATCCTTTAGCTGAACTTGTTAAAATAGATCCAAAATCTATTGGTGTTGGTCAATATCAACATGATATGAATCAAAAAAGATTAAATGAATCACTTAAAAGTGTTATTGAGAAGGTTGTAAATGAAGTAGGTGTTGATTTAAATACTGCATCTAGCTCTCTTTTAAATTATATATCCGGAATTTCAAAAACAGTTTCTAAAAATATAATTGAATATCGTGAAGAAAATGGTGCTTTTAAAAGTCGAAAGGAATTATTAGAAGTTAAAAAACTTGGGGGTAAAACTTTCGAGCAATGTGCAGGATTTATTAAAGTTCCAGAAAGTGATAATCCTTTAGATAATACAACAATTCACCCCGAATCATATAAAGCTTGTGTTAAATTTTTAAGACAGTTAAATTATGATTTAGATGATATTTCTAAAAATAATTTAAAATTAAATAATATAGATTATGAGTCTTTATCAACTGATTTGGATATTGGCCTTATTACTTTAGAAGATATTGTAAAAGAACTTAAAAAACCAGGACGAGATCCAAGAGAAGATCTTGAAAAACCAATTTTAAGAAAGAATGTTTTAGAAATTGAAAACCTTGAAGAAGATATGATTTTAGAAGGAACAGTTAGAAATATTGTTGACTTTGGTGCATTTGTAGATATTGGTGTACATCAAGATGGTCTTGTTCATATTTCTGAATTAGTTGAGAATAAATTTGTAAAACACCCTCTAGATATTGTAAGTGTTGGAGATATTGTTACAGTAAAAGTAGTGGAAGTTGATGTAAATCGTAAGCGAATTTCACTTAGTATGATTCTTTAAAAATTATTATTTGATAAAATTTGATTTGTTGCATTTTTTACAACTATTATTAATCAACATCAATAATTTCTTTAATCATAGGTTTAAATTCTTCATGTTTTTCAACAAAATCTACTGCAAGTTTAGCTTTGTAAATACCGTCATCTTCAGCAGATAATGTTCTAGAAACAGCTCTTTCAACATAATCTGCATCCCATAATTAGTACCAATAGCTAATAATCTTAATTTTCTAAAATTTGGAAACTCTTCATTAACCATATTTTCTATTCTACAGGAATAGGTTCAGAAGGTTAATTAATTTTTCTACCAATGATTCTGGCATTTCTCTAACAAATTTCCAATTAGGATCAACATATTTTGCCATTCATTTCACCACATAACATAAATTAATATATTTAATTCTAAGTGAGATTTCTGATTTCATCATATCAAATTATCATATATTTAAAAAATTGTTTTGGTTTAATAAAAAAAGTATTTGAGTTAAATATTGTATTGAGGAGTTAAAAAAACTCCATTAATACAATAAGACTAATAAAAATTATTAATCTTTACCAACAAACAAGTAACTCTAATTTGAGTGTATTAATAGTATATTTGAACTTATATATAAATATTTTTTCTAAATATGAAATTAAAAATTTTATTAAATTAATTTGAGAGATAATGTAATCTTTCATTTATTTAAGTAAAAAAAATAATGTAAAAATCTTATAATCCCCCATATATTACCTTTACATGTTTAAAAGTATTATGAAGGTAATGATGGCATGTAATAAGTAATTTAAAAATATTAATAAATTGCTTATTAATATTAAATTTTCAACCATTAAATCACCTCCATTTTTTAATTTAAACAAGTAAACCTCAAAAAAGATTTACTTGTTTAGTTGGTAATATTATTTTTTTGAAATAAAATCTCAAAAATTACATCAAAGAAAGATATAGTAGAAGAATTAAAAATAACTATTGGAAGTGCACAATAACACAAAAATGATTTTGTAAAATCCCACATTAAAGATTTTGGAGGATAAAAGAAATAATATTAAAAATTAGAAAAACTACCATATATTTAAAAAATTGTTTTGGTTTAATAAAAAAAGTATTTGAGTTAAGTATTGTATTGGGGAGTTAAAAAACTCCATTAATACAATAAGATTAATAAAAATTATTAATCTTTATACGTATGCAAGCAAACTTAATTGAGCGCATTTAATTGTATATTTGAACTTATAAATAAATATTTTTCCAAATTTGAAATTAAAAATCACAAAATATTATAATAAAATACCACAAAAAGTTACAACGAAAAACCACAAAATGTTATAGTGAAAGTGAATCCAATGGAATTTTGTCCAAATTGTAAAAAAATATTAATCCCTAAAAATAACAAATTAAAATGTTCTTGTGGATATGAAAAAGAGCTATCTAAAAAAGATATTGAAAATCAATATAATTTTAAAGGTGAAACTATACCTGAAAATGAAATTATCCTTAAAAAAGATAATAACGTAACATTACCTACTAAAAAGAT
>JAJDHW010000096.1 GCA_030266405.1 Methanobrevibacter sp. OttesenSCG-928-I08 | reverse complement strand
TTTTATAAAGAATTATTAAATCAGAAAAAAGTAGGAATTTCTGGTTTAACAAAAGATTATCAAGCTATTAGAATTAATGCAACAACTAAAAAACTAGATAATTCTGAAAAATATATTGATAAAATGTTTATAAATAATCCTTCAATGAATGAAGTATATCCTGGAGTAAGTAGGAGTATTTTAGAAGCTTTTACACTTGATAATGGGGAAGTAGAATTTTTTGATTTAAGTCAAAGTCCAATACATAGAGAAACTTTTTCTTTAAATAGGGGGAATATTTCACTTAAGGGATTTTGTATTTCTGATGAATGTATTTCTTGTGGAACATGTTATGATATATGTCCTCAAAATGCAATTAAAGAAGAAGATCACTACAATATATCTCAAGAAAATTGTTTACATTGTGGATTGTGTTTTGAAAATTGCCCTTCAAGTGCTATTTATAAAAGGAGTGATTTTAAGTGTTAATAGGAGATGTTTTCTCTTTAATGTCTGAACAAAAAGATTTTTTCATTAACTTAACATTGGAACATTTACAAATTTCTTTAATAGCTATTGTATTTGCAATCATAGTTGGTTTAATACTTGGAATAATTGTTAGTGAATATCAAAGAAATAAATGGATTTTAAGTATTATAAATTTTGTTTATACAATTCCATCTATTGCATTATTCGGATTTTTAATACCATTTACAGGAATTGGAGATATAAGTGCTATAATAGCTTTAATAGTTTATGCATTACTTCCTATGGTTCGTGGAACACATAGTGGAATAGTAAACATAGATAAAAATATCATCGAAGCTGCAAAAGGTATGGGGAGTACTAAATTTCAGATTTTATATAAAATTAAACTTCCTTTAGCTTTACCTCATATTATGTCAAGTATTAGAACAATGGTTGTTATGACTATTGCACTTACAGGTATAGCTGCATTTATTGGTGCAGGAGGTCTTGGTGTAGCTATTTATAGGGGGATTACAACTAATAATATTGTAATGACTTTAGCAGGAAGTATTTTAATAGCCGCTTTAGCTATTATTGTAGATTTCCTTTTAAGTCAAATTGAAAAACTAACTAAATATGATGAACCTCATAGAAGGTTCTTACATAAATATAATTTAATTAATAAAAAAACTGTAATTGGAGTTTTACTAATAATCATTTGTATTTTGGCAGCAAATCAATTTTTAACTACTTCAGAAGAAAATACAATAAATATTGCAACAAAACCAATGACAGAACAATATATTATTGGAGCTATGTTAGAAGAGTTGATTGAAAGTGAAAGTGATTTAAATGTAGATTTAACAACAGGTGTTGGTGGGGGAACAAGTAATATTCAACCAGGAATGCTCAAAGGGGATTTTGACTTATATCCAGAATATACTGGGACTGGTTGGATGGAAGTTCTAAAAGAAGATGGAATTTATAATGAATCTTTATTTAATGATTTACAAAGTAAATATAATGATGAATATGATTTTTCATGGGTTGGTATGTATGGTTTTGATGATACATATGGAATAGCTGTTACAAAAGAAGTTGCAGATAAATATAATTTATCAACTTATTCTGATTTAGCTAGTGTATCTAATGAATTAAAATTTGGTGCTGAATATGATTTTTATGAACGTGAAGATGGTTATGATGCATTATGTGAAGAATATGGATTTAATTTTAAAAGTACAACAGATTTAGATATTGGATTAAAATATAATGCTATTAAAGAAAATAAAATAGATGTTATGAATGTATTTACAACAGATGGTCAACTTAATGATCCAAATATTGTAGTTTTAAAAGATGATAAAGAGTTTTATCCATCATATCTATGTGCTAATGTTGTAAGAAATGAAGTTCTAGAAGAACACCCGGAATTAAAAAATATTTTATTAAAACTAGAAGGAGCTATTTCAGCTGAAGATATGTCACGTATGAATTATGAAGTTGAAATTGAGAAAAAAGAACCTAAAGATGTTGCACATGAATTTTTAGTATTAAAAGGATTAGTATAGTTAGAGGTTGTAAAAATGAGTGTAGCTATTGAATTTAAAAATATAAATAAATCTTTCGATGAAAAGAAAGTCATTAATAACTTTAATTTAGAAATTGATAAAGGAGATTTTATTACAATTATTGGAAGTTCAGGTTCGGGTAAAACAACTATTTTAAAAATGATTAATGCATTAATTAAACCAGATAATGGTCAAGTTATTGTAAATGGTGAAGATGTATCTAAAATCGATGTTGTTGATTTAAGACGAAATATTGGTTATGCTATTCAAGGAAATGTTTTATTTCCTCATTTATCAGTTAAAGATAATATTGCATATGTTCCAAAATTATTAAATAAAAATAACTCTGAAAAAAGTGAAGAAGCTGTAAAAAAATGGATGAAAATAGTAAATTTAGAAGAAGAGTTACTTGAAAGAATGCCTTATGAACTATCTGGAGGTCAATCTCAAAGAGTAGGAATAGCTAGATCTTTAGCCGCTTCTCCAGATATTTTATTAATGGATGAACCTTTTGGTGCTGTAGATGCAATTACAAGACTTAAATTACAGGAAGAAATCAAAAGAATCCACAATGAAACTAAAATAACTATAGTTTTTATAACTCATGATATAAATGAAGCATTAATTCTTGGAGATAAAGTTTTGATTATAAATGAAGGTCAAATTGAACAATATGGGCCCCCTTTAGAAATTAAAAATAATCCATCAACAGATTATGTTAAAAGAATTATAGGTAATGTTTAATTTGATATTATAAATAAACAACATCATCTGGACTTTTAGCTAATTTTTGAGCTAAAAGTCTACCATGACATATTTTAGGGCTCTTTCCACTACATAATATTAAAACATTATCATAATTCCCATATTCCTTGCTGAAAACTTGAACCATATTTCTTTTATCAATTAACTCAGAATAATCTTTTTCAAAGTCATTCCAACTAATTATTTTCTTTCTATAATTAGTTAGATTTTCTTCAGTCTGGCAAAATACTTTATCATGCACATATTTACAAGAAGATAATTTATTTAAAAAATATTCTAAATCACTACCTTTTGTAAAACCAAGTAATTGAGAATAGTTATGTAGGCGAATATCAAGTACTAAATCAACTTTATTTTCATTAATTTTATTGAAAAATTCTTCTGCACTTTTTCCTGAAGAAGTCATAGTAAATATTTTCATAATAATCACAATTATTTAAGATCTTCACTAAACTCTTTTTCCATAAATTCTTTTCTTTTTTCAAAGTTTACTTCTTTTACAATTTGATGAAGCATCCACTGATAACCATAAGGGTCTAATAATATAGCATTTATTATTCCTAATTCTTCTACTTCTGTTAAAGGATGAATAATTTTAAAATTTTCTTCTTCTGCTTTATTGAAAGTTTCTTCTATATCTTTAACTAATATATTAAACCAAATAGAATTTGGAATATCTTTATTTGGAGCATATAACATGTATTCTTCATTTTCATCAAGCATGTGAAATCTTGAATTATGTATTGTAAATACTGCTTCATTAAATCCTATATTATAATCTGAAGATTCTACTTCTTCAGCTTTAAAAACTTTTTTATATGTTTTTAATGCTTCTAAAGAATCTTTAACTACCATATCAATTTCTACACCTAACATTTTAAAATTCTCCTAAATCAATATTATATAAATATTAATTTTAAAGA
>JAJDHW010000095.1 GCA_030266405.1 Methanobrevibacter sp. OttesenSCG-928-I08 | reverse complement strand
GTTAGTTTTACTTTTTTCAATGAATTTAGTTTCAGCTGATGGTAATTTCACTGATTTACAATCAGATATTAATGGAGCTAGTAATGAATTAACTTTAACACAAAATTATACATATTCTAGTAATGATGATGGATCAACTCTTGCTGAAGGTGTATCAATTTCTAAGAGTAATTTCGTATTAGATGGAAATTATATGACTATTGATGGAAATAATCAAGCAAGAATTTTTAAAATAACTGGAAATAATGTAACAATAAAAAATTTGAATTTAATAAATGGATTTAGATCTGATAATGGTGGTGCTATTTACAATGATCGTATTAATTTAACTTTAAATAATATTAATTTTATTAATAATAAAGCTGTTAATGGTGGTGCTATTTATAATTATAATGGTGTTAATTTTACTGTAGATAATAGTAGTTTTATTAATAACTCTGCAACTACTAGTGGTGGTGCTATTTATAATACTGGTGCTAGATTTACTGTAGATAATAGTAGTTTTACAAATAACTCTGCAAGTGGAACTGCTACTAATACTGGTGGTGGTGCTATTTATAATACTGGTGCTAATTTCAACGTGAAAAATAATAGTAGTTTTATTAATAACTTCGTAACTGGAACTACTACTAATATAGGTGGTGGTGCAATTTTCAACAATGCTGCTAAAGATTTTACTGTAGATAATAGTAGTTTTATTAATAACTCTGCAATTAATATGGGTGGTGCAATTTTCAACAAAGATGCTGCAAATTTAAGAGTAAAAAATAGTATTTTTATTAATAATAATATAAAAACCACTGTTAGTACTACAAGTTATGGTGGTGGTGCTATTTATAATACTGGTGCTAATTCTAAGAATGGTATTGTGAATAATAGCACTTTTATCAATAATTCTGCAAAGTATGGTGGTGCAATATTTAATAATGGTGCTTCTGCTACTGGTTTTACCGTAAGTAATAGTACTTTTTTAAATAACAATGCAAAAACTACCGCATCTACTAATAATGGTGGTGCAATTTATAATTATAATGGTGTTAATTTCACTATAAATAATAGTAGTTTTATTAATAACTCTGCAAAATCTAGTGGTGGTGCTATTTATAATTCTGGTGTTAATTTTACTGTAGATAATAGTAGTTTTATTAATAATTCTGCGATAAGTACTGGTGCTGCTGGTGGTGCTATTTATAATTCTGGTGTTAATTTTAATGTGAAAAATAATAGTAGTTTTATTAATAACTCTGCAAAATCTAGTGGTGGTGCAATTTTCAACAAAGATGCTAAAGATTTTACTGTAGATAATAGTAGTTTTATATGTAATAATGCAACTGATAATGCTGGTGCAATTTACAATACAGGTGCCAATTTCTATGTAAATAACACTATTTTTATTAATAATACTATTAGTTCAACATCAGGTAATGGTGGTGCAATTTATAATTATAATGGTCCTAGTTTCACTGTAAATAATAGTATTTTTATTAATAACAAGGGAAAATACCGTGGTGGTGCTATAAATAATAATGGTGGTAATAATTTTATTATAATTGATAGTATTTTTATTAATAATTCTGTAACTACTACTTCTAGTAATGCAGGTGGCGGAGCTATATATATCTCAGGATCCGGTACAACTAATAATGCAAATAATTTTACAATAATCAATACTACATTTATTAATAATAGTGCAACAAGCACGAATACGGGTAGTGGTTTTGGTGGTGCAATCTATATTTATAGTACTGGTTCTAATCCTATTGGTGCTAATTTTAATGTGAAAGATAATAGTATTTTTGAAAATAATACTGCAAGGTTTGGTGGTGCAATTTACAATACTGCTAATGGTATTAATTTAACCGTGAGTGATAGTAGTTTTAATAGTAACAATGCTACTGGTAGTTCTACTGGTGATGGTGGTGGTGCAATACACAACCTTGCTAAAGGTTTAAATATATCTAACAGTATTTTTACAAATAATAAAAATATATTAAGTTCTTCTATCTCTGGTGGTGGTGGTGCTATTTATAATTCTGGTGCTAATTTTACTATATATGATACTACTTTTGAAAATAATTATGCACGTTATAGAGGAGGAGCTATTCATAATACTGGTAATAACTTCACAATGAGTAATAGTAATTTTTACAATAATACTGCTTATAATGGTGGGGCAATAAGTAATTATGGTACTATTGCTTCTGGTTTTACACTGAGTAATAGTATTTTTATAGATAATAATGCAACTGCAAATGGTGGGGCAATTTTTAATTCCGCGGCTGAATTCACTGTAAGTGATACTATTTTTGAAAATAACAAAGTATTTGCTGATTCTTCTAATGGTGGTGCAATTTATAGTTCTGCACCTGATTTCACTATTAAAAATAGCACTTTTAACAATAACACTGCATATAATGGTGGAGCTATTTTTCATTCTGCTGCTAACAATTTTAAAGTGATTAATAGTACTTTTAACAATAATAATGCAACTGATAAAGGTGGTGCAATTCACAATACTGGTAATGCTTCTGTCATTAATAGTACTTTTAACAATAATAATGCAACTGTTTATGGTGGTGCAATCTATAATACTGGTGCTAATTTTACTGTTAATAATAGTAGTTTTATAGATAATATTGCAGCTAGTGGTGGTGCTATTTATAATACTCGTATTTTTAATATTAATAATTCTACTTTTACAAATAATATTGCTATTAATGGTGGCGCAATTTATAATACTAATATGAATGCAAACCTTACTGTAAATAATACCAAATTCAATAATAATAAGGCAACTTCTAATGGAGATTCAATTTATACAACTCAAGCTACTTCATATTTGAATTTAATAAATAATTCTTTTATCAATGATGGTAATGGTTATTTTATTTATATTGAAAATGGGAAAGCATTTTTAGATAATAATACCATGACAAATAGTGTTAATATTAAGAAAATTTATAATAATGGAGAAATTATCAGTAATGTAAAATTAACAATATTAGATAATAAAACATTAAATGCAGATCAAGGCGATACAGTTACTTTAAATGCTACTTTAACTGATGATAATAATAATATAATAGTTGGTAAAAACGTCATATTAAATAATAATATATTAGGTGATATTACATTAACAAATTATACTACTGGAATATATACAATATATTATCCAACAACTTCTAAAGATCCTGGGATTTATGTTTTAAATGGAACATATGCTGGAAGCACTAATTTAACTATTAAGACAGGAACACTTAATCTTACTTTTAGCTTACCTAAAGCTATATTAATTATAACTGTTGAAAACGTTACTTTTGATGAAGATGTTATTATTATTGTGACAGTTACAGATTCATTAGGTAATAAATTAAACACAACAGTAAATATAACATTAGGCAATGAGCCTACTCAATATACTGTTAATATTAATAATGGTACTGGTAAATACATTTATACTAATACATTATCTCCTAATAATTACACAGTAACTGGAACTTTAAATGATAAAGAAAATTATACATCTACAACTAACTCTACTATTTTTACAGTTAGTAAAGTAAATGTCGATGTTATTATAACTGTTGATGATATTGTTTATGGAGAAAATGCTACAATAAACATAGCTATTACTAATAATTATACTGGTAATAAAACTATTATTGTTAAAGATAGTAAGGGTATTATTGTTCTTAATGTTACAACTACTAACTCATCACAAGTTTTAAGTGGATTATCTCCTGGAACTTATACAGTAAATGTCACTTATAATGGTAGTTCTGTTTCTAATCCTAATATTAATTCTACTACTTTTACTGTGAGC
>JAJDHW010000094.1 GCA_030266405.1 Methanobrevibacter sp. OttesenSCG-928-I08 | reverse complement strand
TAATATTAACATTGAAAATAAAGTAAAAGTGAATTAAAATAAATAAATTTACTTAAATTTTATTTTACGAAATAAAATGGGGTGAAAAATGAAAACTTTAAGCTATAACAAAAAATATTTATTATTGTTATTGATATTTTTGGTATTAATATCGATTTCCTCAGCTTCAGCTATGGAAAACTCTGATATATTAAATAATACAGAAAATAGTATTGGGTCGGATTATATAAATCACTCTACACAGAAATTAAATAATGATTTAAATATTAATGAGTATACTATTAGTGAAAGAGATTTTATTGTTTTAAATGATTTTACTATTTTAAGCGGTACGTCTCATAATGTCGGAAGTCAAAGTGATTTATTAGCTCTTACTTTACAAGATGGAGATACAATAAATATTATCAATGATTTTTCTTTTATTACAAATGGTAGGTTAAATGTTAATGGATTAAGTAATATAACTATTTTAGGTAATGGTTATACTATAAATCTACAAAATCACGACTATGGATTTAGTTTACGTAATGTTAATAATGTTACTATAGATGGACTTAAAATGATTAATGGTTATAATCCGAGTATGGATAATGGTACTGGTGGAGGAGCTATTTTTATTTGGGGTACATCTAATAATATTACTGTAAATGAATGTGTATTTGAAAATAATACTGCTGCTTTTCATGGAGGGGCAGTTAGAATTGCAACTGAAGTTTCAGATGTAAAATTTATAAACAATATTTTTATAAATAATACAGCACAATTTGGTGGAGCAATTAGCTCTGAAGGAAATAGTTCATCAGTAACTACGATGAAAATTGAAGGAAATAATAAATTTATATCTAATGTAGCATATGGTGCTTCTACTTCTAGTGGTGGAGCTATACATTATGTTGGACCATATCTTACAATAATTGGAAATAACATATTTGAAAATAATTCTGCTCTTAGGGGTGGAGCTATATTAGTTGGGGGGAATTCACCTTCTTCTTTAACTATTCAAGGAAATAATGAATTTAGAAATAATAGTGTTAGTAGAAATGAATTCGCTACAAGTACTCAATCTATAGGTGGAGCAATTTTTGTATATAGTGGGAAGAATATTTTAATTAATGGTAGTAATATTTTTGACGGAAATAGTGCATATGAGACAGATTCTAATAGTCAAAATGGTGGTGCAATAAATATTGATAGTGCTACTTCAGTTATTGTTAGTGGTAGTAATCAATTTTTAAATAATCGTGCAAAAGTAAATGGTGGAGGAATTTACTTTGGTGCAAAGATTAATGAATTAGTAATCTGTGGTGAAAATATATTTTTTAATAATGAAGCAGGTAGAGGTGGAGCTATTTTTACGGCTGCTTTTAATGCTTTAATTGATGGAAATAATTTTACAAAAAATAAAGCTCTTGCACAAGGTGGTGGAGCTATTGTTATTTCTGGAAATGGTATTAATACTATTATTAATAATTCCTTTTTTGAAGGAAATAATGTTACTAGGCCATGGTATGATGTAGATTATGCTGGTGGTGGAGCTATTTATATAACTAATAATAATTTGAATGCTATTATTGAAAATTCTACTTTTAAAAATAATGGTGATTATCATGGTGGTGCAATAGGTATTGGTAGTAATACTTCTGCAGGATATTTGATTAATGTTTTAATCAACAAAAATTATTTTATAAATAACACATGTTATCCCAGAACTGCTAATAGTGGAAATAATGCTTCTAGCATAATGATTGCTAATAAAAATGCTAATGTAACGGTTATACATAACTATTTTGAGACTTATAAAAATAAAGAACAAATAAATAATTTGGGACTTTTATATTTGGATAATAATACTATGAAAAATCCAGGTGTTATTGAAATATATAATGCTAATACAATTACATCTTATGTAAATGTGACTTTTTTAGATAATAGTACAAAAATTGTGAATTATGGGGATAATGTGACTATTCCTGCTTATTTAACTGATGATATGGGTAATATTATTGTTGGTGGGAATATAAGTTTTTATGTTAATGGATCTTATGTAAATACGACTTTTAAATATGATGATAATGGAATATTTTACATTAATTACACAGCTATTGGTCATGGACTTCAAATTGTTTCTGGAAATTATAGTGGTGTTCTTTTAGATTATAGTAATTTATTCCGTTTTACTGGATTATTGGATATTAAAATGCCTGTTTTAAATATTACAAAAGAAGTTAATGTTTCTAAGGCAAAAAAAGATGATTTAATAAATTATACTATTACTGTTGAAAATATTGGTGATGGTAATGCTACTAATGTGGTTTTAACTGATAATTTCCCTAATGGTCTTGCTTTTGATGACTATGTTGAAAAAGATTTATGGAGTCATGATGGTGGTAATGTTTGGACTTTAAAAGCAAATAAATTAACTAATGGGACTACTGTTAAATTGACTTTAATTTTTAAAGTTATCGGTAATGTTATAGGTAATGTTAGTAATAATGTTACTGTACATTCTGATGAAACTAATAATAATACTACAAGTAATAATACTACTTTGACTAATGTTAGTTTGGTTATTAATAAGACTGCTGATAAGGATGTTGTTCGTGTTGGTGATCAGCTTATTTACACTATTGTTGTGAAGAATGTTGGTACTACTGATGCTTCTAATGTTAAGGTTACTGATTATGTGAATAGTATTGTGGGTTTGACTTATTGGAAGTATGAGAATACTGGTGATTGGGATTATGATGGTGGTAGTGTTTGGACTTTAGTGGATAATTTAACTCATGGTGAAAGTGCTACTTTGCGTTTGATTTTTAATGTTACTGGTATTGGTAATGTTAATAATAGTGTTATTGTTAATAGTACTGATTCTGATAATGAGACTAATAGTAGTAATAATACTACTTTGACTAATGTTAGTTTGGTTATTAATAAGACTGCTGATAAGGATGTTGTTCGTGTTGGTGATCAGCTTGTTTATACTATTGTTGTGAAGAATGTTGGTACTACTGATGCTTCTAATGTTAAGGTTACTGATTATGTGAATAGTATTGTGGGTTTGACTTATTGGAAGTATGAGAATGCTGGTGAGTGGGCTTATGATGGTGGTAGTGTTTGGACTTTGAAGAATAATTTAACTCAGGGTGATAGTGCTACTTTGCGTTTGATTTTTAATGTTACTGGTATTGGTAATGTTAATAATAGTGTTGTTGTTAATAGTACTGATTCTGATAATGAGACTAATAGTAGTAATAATACTACTTTGACTAATGTTAGTTTGGTTATTAGCAAGGTTGTAGATAAGTCTGAGGCTAATATTGGTGATTTAATCACTTATACTGTAATTATACGTAATGTTGGAAGTACTGATGCAACGAATGTTGTTGTAACAGAATATTTCCCTAATGGTTTAGAATTTGTTGATTATGGTGATAAAAATCTTTGGAATCGTAATGGTAATGTTTTCATTTTAAATGGTGTTATTGCAGCTGGTACTAATGTCACTTTAACTTTAGTATTTAGGGTTGCGGGTAATGTTACTGGTAATGTGAATAATACTGTTAATGTTAAGTCTAATCAGACTGATGATAATAATACTACTAGTAATAATACTACTTTGATTAATGTTGATGTTATTAAGGATGTCGATAATCCTACTCCTAATATGGGTAATGTTGTTACTTGGACTGTTACTGTGATTAATCATGGTGATGAAGATACTTTAATTGATATGGTTATTGATTATTGTCCTATTGGATTGGTATTTGTAAGTGCAAGTGGTGATTATGAGATTCAAAATTATAATAGTACTCATTATAAAATCATTTGGAAAAATATCAATGTGTCTAGAAAAGGATTATCTGTTTTAACTTTAAAAA
>JAJDHW010000093.1 GCA_030266405.1 Methanobrevibacter sp. OttesenSCG-928-I08 | reverse complement strand
CTCCTGCAGCAGATGTTGAACTTATGGTACATGGAAATGTAATGTGTATGGAAGATATTCCTCAAACTGTAGTTGGAGAAGCTGCAGCACCTACACCAGCTCTTCTTACAAAAGCCTCTCTTGAAATTGGAGATATTCCTTTTGTTATAGTTGATGCAGGTTCAAAAATAGCTCCTAATGTGTCTACAATGAAACTTAGTAATGATTATGGTAGAGATATTAGAACCGGAAAAGCTATTAAAAATCCATTAGAAATTTTTGAAAATGCAAAAGACTTAGGTAAAGAGATGGACATAAGACATGATTATTTAGTTATTGGAGAAAGTATTGCAGCTGGGACAACAACAGCTTTGGGAGTTTTAAGAGCTTTAGGTTACTCTGCAAATGAAAAAGTAAGCGGTAGTATGCCTACCAATCCGCATGATTTAAAAACACAAGTAGTTGATGAAGGGTTGAAAAATAGTGGTCTTAATTTAAAAGAAAATATTGATCCATTTGAAGCAATTGCTGCAGTTGGAGATCCTATAATTCCTGCAGTGGCAGGTTTAATACTTGGAGGAAATGGACCTATAATTTTAGCTGGTGGAACTCAAATGGTAGCAGTTTGTGCTGTAGTTAAGGCAATACAACCTAATTTTGATTTTTCAAGAATTAATTTAGCAACAACAGTTTATGTTGCAAAAGATAATACTGCAGATTTATTTGATCTTGCTCATCAAGTAGATAAAGATTTAACTATAAATGTAGTAAATCCTATGTTTGAAAATAGTGATCATCCTGGATTAAAACTATATGTTGATGGGTTTGCAAAAGAAGGAGCAGGAGCTGGAGGAAGTATGTTTACAGCTCTTGTAAAAGGAGTAAGTTTAGAAAAATTAGTTAAGAAAATAGAAAAAGTTTGTAAATAAATTATTTTTTTTAAAAATAAAAAAATTAAAGTTTAGAATATATGAGTTATTGATCCCATAAATATGATAATACCCATTATCCAACAATAATAAGCAAATATATCTAAACTTCTTTTTTGTATAATCTCAAGTAACCATTTAATAGCAAAATAACCTGACAATGCAGCTGCTATAAACCCTAAAAACATGGCTAAAAAATTAGTATCAATTGCAGAACCAATACTTGTAGCTTGAACTAAAGTTGCGCCCAAAATAGCTGGAATTGAAAGAATAAAACTAAATTTAGCTGCAAACTCTTTGTTTAACCCTATAACTAATCCAGAAGCTATTGTTGTTCCTGAACGTGACAGTCCTGGTAAAATAGCACATGCTTGAGCAAGTCCCATAAAAATAGATTCTTTAAGACCCATATTTTCAAAATTTACCTTATTTTTATTAATTCTTTGAGATAGGTATAAAATTGTACCAGTTACAAATAAAAAGAATCCTGGAACATATAAAGCTCCGGCAAATAATGCTTCTACTTGACTTTCAAATAAAATTCCCACTAATCCTACAGGAATAGTAGCTATCAATACAAGCCAAGCCATTCTTTTATAAGGATCTAATTCTAAACCTTCTTTAAATCTATTTTGTAGAATATCTCCAATACTAAGCCACCAAGCTCTCAATAATTTAATAATATCTTCCCTAAAGAAGAAAATAACAGCAACTAATGTACCTAAATGAACAAATACATCAAATGCTAGTCCAGATTCTGAAACATTAAATGCATATTGAGCAAACATTAAATGAGCTGAACTACTAACAGGTAGAAATTCTGTCAATCCTTGAATAATACCTATTATAATTGCTTCTATAATATCCATTTTTTACCTCTCTAATTTTTATATATAATTAAGCCAATTATGATGATCTTTTGCTTTTGCTTCAACAATATCAAAAAATCCTTTCTGAAGTTTTTCAGTAACAGGGCCTCTACTACCGCTGCCAATTATTCTATTATCAACAGATCTAATTGGAGTAACTTCTGCTGCAGTGCCTGTAAAAAAGATTTCATCAGCAAAATATAATCTTTCTCTAGATATAACTTCTTCTTTAACTTTAAATCCATTATCTTCAGCTAAAATAATTAATGAATCTCTTGTAATTCCTTTTAATATAGATGATGACAATGTAGGTGTAACAATAGTTTCATCTTCAACAATGAAAATATTTTCTCCACTCCCTTCTGCTACAAATCCTTGATAATCTAACATAATAGCTTCTGCATAACCATGTTCAATAGCTTCCATTTTTGCAAGCTGAGAATTCATATAATTAGCTCCACATTTTGAAAGAGCAGGTAGTGTATCTGGAGCTGGTTTTCTCCATGATGAGATACCAACATCAACACCATTAGCCATTCCTTCTTCACCCAAGTAAGATCCCCATTCCCAGGCAGCTATAACAACATTTACTGGACAATTTAAAGGATTAACACCTAATTCATTATATCCTCTAAATACAACTGGGCGAATATAACAAGATTCTAAATTATTAGCTTTAATGGATTCTATAATTCCATTTGCTATTTCTTCTCTTGAAAAAGGAATACTCATATTGTAAACTTTGCCTGATTCAAATAATCGGTCGACATGTTCATTTAAACGGAAAATAGCTACACCATTATCATTTTTATATGCCCTAATTCCTTCAAAAACACTTGTTCCATAATGTACAACATGAGATAGTGCATGAATTTTTGCATCTTTCCAGTCTACTAATTTTCCATCCATCCATATTTTTCCTGATTCGTCCCATGCCATTTTATCACATTTAATATTTTTTCTTATATATAAGAACAAGATATGTATCTTTTAATTTTTATATGTTTATGTTAAACTTTAAGTAAAAAAAATTTTATGAAAATTTTTAATGAATAAATTTAAAAAAAAGAAAACTTTATATATGTTTTTGAATAAATTTTTATATACTGGTTCCGTGGTCTAGGGGTATGATACCTCGCTTACAACGAGGGGATCACGAGTTCAAATCTCGTCGGAACCACTTATTTTTTTAAAAAACTATAAATATTTTATAAAAATCCTTTAATTCTGATTAAAAACTTTTTTTGATATTATTGCTCTTTTTAAATAAAAAAAAATTATCTAAATAATTAAAATTAAAGCTATTAAAATTATTAAAGATATAAAAAATACTATGGTTCCTTTTACTAAAACTGATACACCATCTCTATTAAAAATTAGTACTAAACCATATGATAATAAAAGTGAAATAATCATTTCAACTAATCCAGTGATACCTGCTGAAACACCACCTAATACTCCTAAAAGATAAGCAATGAAATAAGATATAGCTACAACAATTAAAATTAAAACAATTGTATTACTTAAAAAAGGTTTGATTTTTTCAAGAAAAGAAATTTCTTCCCTATAAGGAATAGGTGTGTGTAAATAATTATTCTGTGATGATTTCTTTTTAGATAAAATATTATTAAAAAATCCTTTATTTTGATTGTCATTTAAATGATTATTTATATAATCACTAGAATAAAGACTAGGACTGCTAGAAGAAAAGTTATCATCATAACCATAAGATCTATCTTGCAGGTCATTCTGATAATAATATTCATTTTGATTATTATCCTCATAATAGTATTCATTTTCGCCATATATTTCATTTTCTATATAATTATCATTTTGTGGCACTAAAACTTCCTGTTTAGATTGTTTATTAGAAAATTTCTTAGCGAGTGAAAGCAAATCATCCCTATCAACAAGTTTAATATTTTTTTTACTTGCATAATTCTTAGCTTGGCTTGAAAAATTAGATGTTGTAACAACTGATACTTTAGAAGAATTTAAGCTTTTTCCAACTTGTTCCATATCTTTAAGTATATCCACTCCAACTTCCCATTGTTTATCATAGTTATTACATTCCATAACCATTCCAAAATCGCCCATAGTAGTTGGAAGCACTGCGTAAATATCTATGATTCTTTGAGATGTTTTGAAGTTTTTATAAACTTTAAAGCCTGATTCTTCCA
>JAJDHW010000092.1 GCA_030266405.1 Methanobrevibacter sp. OttesenSCG-928-I08 | reverse complement strand
ATTAAACAAAAAAATATTAAAACATAAACAATATAATTATATGTCAAAAAATAATAGAGGGAAGTGAGTTACTTGCAATATTATACAAGTCATTATAATAAAGAAGCTGAAATAAAATTTCCAAAAAATATCACCATATATGATACTACCTTAAGAGATGGTGAACAAACCCCCGGAGTTTGTTTCACAGCTGCTGAGAAATTAGAAATAGCTAAAAAATTAGATGAACTGAAGATTCATCAAATTGAAGCAGGTTTTCCAATAGTTTCTGAACAAGAAAGAGAAGCTATTAAAAACATAGCTAATGAAGGATTAAATGCAGAAATTATAAGTTTAGCTAGAACTAAAAAAGAAGATATTGATGCTGCTTTAAAATGTGATGTTGATGGCATAATAACATTTATGGGGACTTCTGATATTCATTTAGAACATAAAATGCATATATCTAGACAAGAAGCATTGAATGTTTGTATGAATTCTATTGAATATGCTAAAGATCATGGTTTATTTGTAGCTTTCTCAGCAGAAGATGCAACAAGAACAGATTTAGACTTTTTAAAAAGAACATATAAAAAAGCAGAAAGTTATGGTGTAGATCGTGTTCATATTGCAGATACTGTAGGTGCAATCACTCCACAAGGATTAACTTATTTAATTAAAGAGCTCAGAAAAGAAATTAATGTAGATATTGCAATGCATTGTCATAATGATTTCGGACTTGCTGTCATTAACTCCATAAGTGGGCTTCTTGCAGGAGGAAATGCAATTTCAACAACAGTAAATGGTATAGGAGAGCGAGCCGGAAATGCATCTCTTGAAGAGCTAATTATGGCACTTAAACTGTTATATGGTAAAGATTTAGGATTTAAAACCAAATATTTACAAGAATTATCTAATATGGTTTCAAAATATAGTGACTTACAAATTCCAAAAAATAAGTCTATTGTTGGTAAAAATGTATTTAGACATGAATCTGGAATACATGTTGATGCTGTTATTGAAGAACCACTAACATATGAACCATATGATCCAAAATTAGTAGGTCAAAAAAGACAATTAGTTTTAGGAAAACATTCTGGTTGTAGAGCAGTTAAAGCAAAGTTAGATGAATTTGGTTATGAAGTCAGTAAAGATAAACTTTGTAAAATTGTTGAAAAAGTAAAACAAGAAAGAGAAGAAGGTACATACATCAACGATGATATTTTTAAAGAAATTGTAAGAAGTATTGATGAAGTTGTTGATTTATAGGAGAATCAGATGAATATTACAGAAAAAATTCTATCTAATAAAGCAGGACATGAAGTAGTCCCTGGAGAAATAATAGAAATAGATGTAGATTTAGCTATGTCTCATGATGGTACATCCCCTCCAACTATAAAAGTTTTCGAAAAAATAGCAGATAAGGTATGGGATAATGAAAAAATAGCTATTGTATTTGACCATAATATTCCAGCAAATACTATAGGTTCTGCAGAATTTCAAAAAACTGCAACACATTTTATTATAAACCAAAATATAAAAAATCATTATACACAAGGAGATGGAATTTGTCATCAAGTTCTTCCAGAAAAAGGCCTTGTTGAACCTGGAAAAGTTATTGTAGGGGCAGATTCCCATACATGCAGTTATGGTGCTTTTGGAGCATTTTCTACTGGTATGGGTGCTACAGATTTAGCTATGGTTTATGCCACAGGGAAAACATGGTTTATGGTTCCAGAAAGTTTAAAAATAGAAGTAGAAGGAACTATGAGCAATCGTATTAAAGCTAAAGATATTATTTTAAATATTATTGGAGAAATAGGCAGTTCAGGTGCAACTTATAAATCTGTTGAATATTGTGGTGAGACTATTGATCAAATTGATATTGAAGGTAGACAAACAATATGTAATATGAGTATTGAAATGGGCGCTAAAAATGGAATAATAGCTCCCAATAAAGAAGTTTTATCTTACGTTTCAAAAAGAACCGGTAAACCAATAAAATCATTAAATAATATAAATTCAGATCCAAATACAGAATATTTTAAAGAATACTTATTCAATATTAATAATATGGAACAGCAAATAGCTTGTCCAAATGATGTTGACAATGTTAAACCAATTTCAAAAGTAGAAGGAACTTCTGTTGATCAGTGCTTTATTGGATCATGTACTAATGGTAGATTGTCTGATTTAAAAGATGCTTCAGAAATTTTAAAAGGAAATAAAATTAATGGGAATGTTAGACTAATCATATCTCCTGCTTCAAGAGAAATTTATAAAGAAGCTATGCGTTTAGGATATTTAGATGTTTTCATAGATTCTGGAGCTATTATCTGTAATCCTGGATGTGGACCATGTCTTGGAGGACATATGGGAGTACTTTCTGAAAATGAAGTTTGTATTTCAACTACAAACAGAAATTTTAAAGGAAGAATGGGAGATCCTAAATCTAAAATATATTTATCTAATTCAGAAGTAGTTGCAGCTTCAGCTATTGAAGGCGTTATTACTAAACCTGAAAATTTCATATAAACCAATATATCTGTGACATATATGAATGATGCAAATAATAAAAGATTAATTGAAAAAATTAATGAAGTTGAATCAGATTATGGTTCTAAGTTTTCAAATACTCAGAAAATACTTTTAACAACCGATGGATCAATAACTTCAATATTAGATGTTTTAAATGGAAAAATAGATTTAAAAACATTAGAACAACATTTTGAAGATTCAACAGAAGAAATAGCTAATCTTATTAATGTAAAAAAAGGAGAGAAGATTAATTATAGAGAAGTTTTAATGCATAAAAATGATGAACCATTAATTTATGCAGTTTCTTATATTCCTTTAAAAAGATTAGATGATAATTTTAAATCAGATTTAATAAGAGCTGATACTCCAATAGGTAGAATATTAAAAAAATACAATATTGAATCTAGAAGAGAAATTAAAAATATTCAAGTTGAAAAAACAAATAAAAAATTAGAAAAACTTTTCAAAACTAATGCTGATTTATTAACAAGAGAATATTCTATTATTAAAGATAATGAAATATTAATTTGGATTAAAGAGACATTTCCAGTTAATTATTTTAAAGAAGATTAAAGGTGAAAAAATGGGTGTAAAGTTTAAAGATATTGTAGAACCTGAAAAAATAAATTTTAAAGATTTAGAAGGTAGAATAGTAGCTATTGATGCATATAACACAATATATCAATTTTTATCCGGAATAAGACAACATGATGGTCAGCCTTTAATGGATGCAAATGGAAATATTACTTCTCACTTAAGTGGATTATTATATAGAAATTCAACAATTATAGAAAAAGGAATTAAACCCATCTATGTTTTTGATGGAATGTCTCATGAATATAAAGGAAAAACTATTGAAAAACGACAAGAAGTTCGAAAAGAATCTGAAGAAAAATGGAAAGCTGCTTTAGAAGAAGGAGATGATGAACTAGCTCGTAAATATGCTATAAGATCATCTAAAATGTCACCATATATAATTGAATCATCTAAAAAATTATTAGATTTAATGGGAATACCCCATGTTCAAGCAAAAGGTGAAGGTGAAGCTCAAGCAACTTATATGGTTCAGAATGGTGATGCATGGGCTGTAGCTTCACAAGATTATGATTGTCTTTTATTTGGTGCAGATAGAGTAGTTAGAAATTTAACTTTAAGTAGTAAATTAGGTGAGTTAGAGCTTCTTAATCTTAAAGAAATCTTAAATCAATTAAAAATATCTAGAGAAGATTTAATTAATATTGCATTACTTGTTGGTACGGATTTTAATGATGGGAAAAAAGGAATTGGTGCAAAAACTGGTTTAAAATTATTTAAAGAAAATAAACTTAATGATGCAATGAAAGAACTTGAAAAAGAATCTGGTGAAGATTTAGAAACACTTAAAAATATATTTTTAAATCCTGATATTAATAAAGATTATGAAATTAAGTGGAAAAATTGTGATTCTGATGGAATGGTAGAATTTTTAAGTGATGAACATGG
>JAJDHW010000091.1 GCA_030266405.1 Methanobrevibacter sp. OttesenSCG-928-I08 | reverse complement strand
TAAATCAAATTTAAGTATTTTAGGAGCCAACGTAACTTCTCCAACACCTGTAATCAGTTTAAATGTTTCCATAGCTTCTAAACATCCAATTATATTTGGAACAGGGCCTATTACTGGAGGTAAATCAGTTGAAATATTTTCTATTTCTTTTCTAATTTCACTATTTAATTCTTTATTAAATGAATTAAGTGAAAACAATTCTTCATAACTAATAGTTTCATCTGTAAAAGTAGTTAATTGTCCCATTGTTCCATGAATAGCTCCATGAATAAATGGTATTTTATTTTTATAAGCATATCTGGATATTATAATTCTAGTTAAAATATTATCTAATGCATCAATAACAACATCACAATCTTTAACAATTTTTTCTATATTATTTTCATTTACTTCTTCTGTAAATGCATTTACTTTAACATAAGGATTTATTAAACGAATTTTTTCCTTGGTGACTTCACTTTTTGAAAGATTTAAAGTATCTATGCTACTCATTACTTGTCTATTTAAATTAGACATATCAAAAGAATCAGAATCTACAATATTTAGTTCTCCAACACCCATTCTAGCAAGCATTTCAATTGCAGCTCCACCAATTCCTCCACAACCTATAACTGCTATTTTCGAATTTTTAAATTTTTCTTGTTTACTTTTTGTAACAATACTCATTTGTCTAGTTATAATTTCCCAATAACCCATTTCATTAAATCTTTCTGGCATTTTATCACCTTAAAAATGATCAAATTCATCTCCAAATAAATCATGAACTTTATCAAGTTCTTCAGGAATATTAATCATCTGAGGACATAATCTTAAACATTTATTACATTTTGTACAATTTTCTGGTTTATTCTCATCAGGAATCAATGAAAAATATTGCATTGCACTAGCTGCAGGATTATCTAACATTTTAGATATATTATATTCTTTAAAACAATTTGGAATATCTACTCCTTCGGGACAAGGCATACAATACATACATTGTGTACAGTCATTGCCTTTTAAAGAATTATATTCTCTTGCAACTTCTTTTATAATTTGTTTATCATGAGAGGATATAGAATTTATTTTAGAACGATTAGCTATTTCAATATTTTCTTTAACTTGTTCTATACTATTCATTCCACTAAGAACACAATCAACACTTTCCATATCCCAAAGATATTCTAAAGCCCATTCTAGAGGTGTTCTTTTAACTTCTGAGTTATTCATAATATTTAAAACACTATCAGGAACGTTTTGAACTAATCGCCCACCTCTTAAAGGTTCCATTATCATATTTCCAACATTAAGACTATTTAAATATTGTAAACCACTAAGTCCTGTTTGATAACTTTCATCTAAGTAATTCATTTGTGTTAGAGCAACTTCCCATTTATCATAATCATCTAAAATTTCAACAAGGGTTTCAAGTTCAGCATGTGTTGAAAAACCGATATGTTTTACTTTACCGCTTTCTAAAACTCTATCCATAAATTCAAAAACATCTACAGATTTTAAAGTTTGCCAATTACTTTCACTTAAAGTATGTAATAAATAAATATCAATAGAATCAGTTTGTAGTCGTTTTAATTGTTCTTCTAAATAAAAATCAAGATCTTCTTTTTTCTCTACAATCCATGATGGAGATTTAGTTGAAAGAAGTACTTTTTCTCTAAAACCACTTTGTAAAAATTCACCAATAAATGGTTCAGAGTTACCTGGGTCATCACCCATTTTATCTGTGTGATAAGTATAAGCTGTGTCTATTATATTAATTCCGTTATCTATTCCATAGGTAAGCATTTCTGTAGCTTTTTCTTCATCTATATTGCCGTTTGAATTAGTAGTAGGCAATCTCATAGCTCCAAAACCTAAAATAGATACTTGTTCTCCTGTTTTTCCAAGTTCTCTATATAACATTCATTTGCCTCTAATTAAAATAAATTATATATTAATATTTTATTTTTTATCTTATATTAATTTTTAAAAAATAAGATTAGTTAGTTAAAAATAAGAGAATTTTAAAGAAGTTTTATTCAAAAATAAGTATTAAAAATTTGTATTCCTGGGATTGAAGATGCCGGGAGCGGGATTCGAACCCGCGGCCTCACGGTATCCCAGGAATTAGTCAGAGCACTGCTTAAAACCCTATGAGCCGTGCGCTCTAACCAGCTGAGCCACCCCGGCATCAGACTATTATCTATCAGATTATCATATCATTTAAAGGTTTTGATTATTTTTTATAAAAACATAAATTTTTAAATTAGTAATAAAATATATTATTAATGATTATAAAATAAGAATGGTGATTTATTATGAGTGATGTTAAAGATATGGCACTTGCTGATGAAGGAGTGCGTAAAATAAAATGGGTCCAAAAACATATGCCTGTTTTGGAACATATTAAAAAGATTTTTAGGGAAGAAAAACCCTTTGAAGGAATAACTATTGGTTCATGTTTACATTTAGAACCTAAAACTATTAATTTAGGTTTAACTTTACAAGAAGGAGGGGCTGAAGTAGCTATGACTGGATGTAATCCTCTTTCTACACAAGATGATGCTACTGCTGGAGGAGCAGCTCTTGGATTAAATATGTATGGTTGGAGAGAACAAACTGATGAAGAATATTATCAAACTATTAATTCAGTTCTCGATCACAAACCTGATGTTATAATAGATGATGGTGCAGATATGATAATGGTTCTTCACAATGAAAGAAAAGATGTTTTAGGTAAAATTAAAGGGGCTTGTGAAGAAACAACTACTGGTGTTCATAGATTAGAAGCTATGTTTAATGATGGAGCTTTAAAATTTCCTGTCATAGCTGTTAATGATGCTTATACTAAATATTTATTTGATAATAGATATGGAACTGGACAATCAACTTTTGATGCAATTATGGGAACTACTAATATGTTAATTGCAGGTAAAACTGTTGTTGTTTGTGGATATGGTTGGTGTGGCCGAGGAGTTGCTACAAGAGCTGCTGGTTTAGGTGGAAATGTAATTGTAACTGAAGTTAATCCTATAAGAGCTTTAGAAGCTAGAATGGACGGATACAGAGTAATGCCTATTCGTGAAGCAGTTAAACATGGTGATTTAATCATAACTGTAACTGGTAATATTAATATTATTAGTGGTGATGATTTCAAATATATGAAAGATGGATGTATGTTAGCTAATTCTGGACATTTTAATGTTGAAATTAATAGACAAGATTTAGAAGCACAATCTGATAGTGTTGAAGAAGTTAGAGAAAGTATTGAAATGTTTAATATGAAAGATGGTAGAAAAATATACTTACTTGCTGATGGAAGACTTGTTAATTTAGCTGCTGAAAGGGGACAAGGACATCCTGCAGAAATTATGGATATGAGTTTTGCTGTACAAGCATTATCTGCAAAATATATTGTTGAAAATGACTTACCTGTTGGTGTTGAAAAGGCTCCTGATTCTATTGATGATACTGTTTCAAGACTTAAACTTAAAGCACTTGGAATAGAAATAGATTCACTTTCTGATTTCCAATGTGAATATTTGTCTAATTGGCAAGAAGGGACTTAAATATCAATGTCTTATTTTCACTATATTGACAATGGTGAAGGTCCTGTAAAACTTTTTATTGGTGGAGTTCACGGTAAGGAAGGTGAAACTTCATCATATTTTTTAGAAAAATTAAAAAAAGAAGATTTTGCAGAAGGTCAAATTTATATTTATAATTTTGACAGTTCAAAATATATTTCTACATTAAAAAAAGAATATTATGAATCAGATGTTGGTTCTAAAATCATTTCACTCATTAAAGAAATAAATCCAGATTTCTACGTTGAACTCCATTGTTATGATATAAGACATTTTAATAAATTAACTTCAATTAATAGGTTTAAAACTCAAGGAGTTCCTCCTTTAATTGATATTGGAGATTTTATTTTAATAAGTTCAGTATCTCCTCTTATTAGAACAAAATATTTTACAAGAAAAACTGTTTGTAAAACTTTAGAATTTCCATGTTTTAATAAATTAGATAATAATCTAATTAATGAA
>JAJDHW010000090.1 GCA_030266405.1 Methanobrevibacter sp. OttesenSCG-928-I08 | reverse complement strand
TCCAAGACCTAGAAATGAATCTGATCTTCAGATTTTACAAGCAGAGTTATTTGCTGACTTGCAAAGACAAGTATCTATGAAGAAAGGATTAGTATTTTATACAAGATTTGACAACTTATTAGCTATTACTAATGGTTTAAATGAGGAAGATCACTTAAGAATCCAGAGATCTATAAGAAATAGATATCCTATCACGGTTAGTATGGGTGTAGGTGCTGCAGAAACTCCTCATGAGGCTCAAAAATTAGCGACTATGGCTTTACAAAATGGTGGTGGAGCTCAATCCTCTGATAGGCAGGAAATATTAGCTGTAGATAGTTTAGTTAAAGAAGATAGCTTTGTACAAGTTGCACATATTGATATCAATAGCTGCACAGAAAGGTTAACTGATATAGAATCTGCTTTTGATACTAATTTTATGGTTAATAAAGCTCAACATTATTTAATGACAAAACTTATTAAAAAAGGATCATTACTCTTTTTCATTGGTGGAGATAATTTCATGGCTCCATGTAATGGCTTAAGTGAAAAAGAAATTGAAGAAATTCTCATTGAAATTGATGAAGAAATAGGAATTTCTTTAAAAGCAGGTATTGGAAGAGGAAACAATGCTGAAGATGCTGCATATATGGCAGATATTGGTCTTGAAGATATAAGGGATTGCAACAACGAAATGTGGACTCATGTTGTTGAAAAAGAATATTAGGTGTTGTTATAATTAAAGTAATTGCTCCGATGGCAGGAATTACTAATGCTGATTTTTTAATTAAAGTAATTCCTTATGGATTTGATATGGTTACTTTAGGTGGATATAATATAGATAGTCCTACAATTAATGCAGGAGATAAAATCCTAAAACGAGGAAGATCTGAATTTAATATTCCTAAAGAAGAAATTTTTAACCATATTTCTGAAGAAGTTAACAAAATAAAAAATTTTAAAAAAGATATATTAGTTTCAGCTAATTTAAGATCTACTACACCTGATGAAATAATTAAAATTAGTAAAATTCCTAATTTAGATGTAGTTGAAATTAATTGTCATTGTCGCCAAAAAGAATTATTAGCTATTGATTGTGGTCAAAATATGCTAAAAAGACCAGATTTAAAAGATTTTATTTGTGAAATAACAGAAAATGCAAGATCTATTGTATCTGTTAAAATAAGGGCAAATGTTCCAGGTGTTGACACATTAAAAATAGCTAAATTAATTGATGAATGTGGAGTTGATTTTATCCATGTCGATGCAATGAATCCTGGAGTTCCTGATGCTGATTTTGATATAATTTCTAAAATATCTGATGAAATTGATGGGTTTTTAATTGGAAATAATTCTATTAATAATGAAAATCAAATAAAAAAGATGTTAAATTCAGGTGCAGACGGTTTTTCAATTGGAAGATCACTTATTAATGGAAGTTTAGATTTTAAAATTTAACTTATCTTTTTACATTAATAATCAGATTAGTAAATATTATTAATGTAAAAATACTAATGTATATTATTATAACCATATTTTTCAGGATAATTTATTCAAGGTTTAATTTTATTAGAAGGTGGAGAAATGGCGTTTATAACTATTAAAAATATTAACAAATCATTTAATGGTATTAAAGTTTTAAAGGATATTAATTTAACTATTGAAGAAGGGCAAACAGTAGGTATTTTAGGTCGTAGTGGTAGTGGAAAATCTGTTTTAATAAACATGCTTAGAGGGACAAAAGAATATATGCCGGATAGTGGGCAAATTATTTTTGAAATTGCTGTTTGTGAAGAATGTATGCGTGTTGAACCTCCTTCTAAAGATGGATTAAAATGTAGTTGTGGTGGAGAATATAAACTTCAAACTGCTGATTTCTTTAATTGTGATAGAATATTATTTGCAGCTATTAAAAGAAGAATAGCTATTATGCTTCAACGTAATTTTGCTTTATATGATGAAGAAACAGTAATTGAAAATGTAATGAGAGCTATGGGTGATGAAGATGATTATGAGGAACTTCTTTATGCTGCTTTAGATTATTTAGAAATGGTTCAAATGAATCATAGGATTACACATATTGCTCGTGATTTAAGTGGAGGAGAAAAACAAAGAGTTGTTCTTGCAAGACAACTTGCTAAAAAACCTATGCTATTTTTAGCTGATGAACCTACCGGAACATTAGATCCTCAAACTGCAGAAAAACTTCATAATACTTTAATTGAAAGTGTTAAAGATGAAAATATAACAATGCTTTTAACTTCTCACTGGCCAGAAATTATGTATAAATTAGCAGATCATGTAATTTGGTTAGATAAAGGAGAAATTCGCGAATTTGGAGATCCTTCAATTGTTGTAGATAATTTCTTAGCTACTGTACCACTTCCTGAGAAAAAAGAAGATCCTGATATTGGGGAACCTGAAATTATAATTAATCACATTAAAAAACATTATTATTCTATTGAAAGAGGAGTTATTAAAGCTGTTGATGATGTAAGTCTTGAAGTAAACAAAAAAGAAATTTTTGGTATTGTAGGACTTAGTGGGGCTGGAAAAACTACTCTTACACGTATGTTAATTGGATTAACTGAACCTAGTAGTGGAGAAATTGAAGTAAGATTAGGTGATGAATGGATTGATATGACTAAAGTAGGTCCTCTTAATAGAGGGAGAGTAATTCCATATATTGGTTTACTTCACCAAGAATATTCTTTATATCCTCATAGAACTATTTTAGGTAATTTAACAGATGCTATTAGTTTAGAACTTCCTGCAGAATTTGGAAAAATTAAAGCTATTGATGTTTTAACCGCTGTTGGTTTTGATGAAGAAGAAGCTAATAATATGTTAGATAAATATCCTGATGAATTAAGTGGTGGGGAAAAACACAGAGTAGCTTTAGCTCAGGTACTTATTAAAGAGCCTAAAATTATTATTTTAGATGAACCAACTGGAACTATGGACCCTATAACTAGAGTAATGGTAACAGATTCTATTTTAAAAGCTAGGGAAGATTTAGATCAAACATTCCTTATAATTTCACATGATATGGATTTTGTTTTAGATGTTTGTGATAGAGCTGCTTTAATGAGAGGAGGAAAGGTTCTTCAAACTGGAAAACCTGAAGATATTGTTAAAGAGCTAACTGTTGATGAAAAAGAAGGAATGTTTAAATAATTCCTTTATATTACTTTTTTTTTTTAAAATGATAAAAATTTTCTTAAATGGAAAAATTTACACTGCTGATGAAAACCAATTAGAAGCTACAGCATTTGTAGTAGAAGATGGTAAATTTATTTATGTTGGTAGTGATGAAGAAGCTATTAAATTTAAAGAAAATAATACAGAAATACACGACTTTAAAGGGTCACGTATTCTTCCAGGACTTATGGATACACATTGTCATTACATAGCTATGGCTTCAAAATCAGCTGATGATAATATTGAAATAGATCAAAAAATGTCTCATAATGATCTTTTGAATTTTTTAGCACAAATAGTAAAAAATAAAACAATAGAAGAATTGCCTTTTGTTATTGGTTTAGGTTATGGTACTCAATGTATTCCTCTTGCATCAGAACTTGACAAAGTAATTAATGATCGTCCTGTTTTTTTATGGGATAGTGGAGGACATAGTGGCTGGATGAATACTAAATTAATGGATATTATAGGGATTAATAAAGATACTCCTGATCCTAAACCTGCAATATCTTATTTCACTCGTGATGATGATGGAAATCCTACAGGCCAAGCAGTTGAAAATGATGCAATGCTCTATGTTGAAAAAAGAATGGGTGCAGCATCACCTGAGGTTTTAAAAAAACAATTTCCTGATTTATGTAAATTAATTAATTCTTATGGTTATACTTCAGCTTTTGATGCTGGATTTTTATTAATGGATGAAGAGATTGTTCTTAAAACATTAAATTCTATGGATTTTTCACTTAGATTATTTACTTCTTTTTATTATGATGGCTTTCAAAAAACAAGTACTTTTTTAAAAGAAATGAAAAAATGCAGAGATTTATATATTTCTGATAAGATTTATCCTTTAACATTAAAAATGTTTAAAGATGGGACTGTTG
>JAJDHW010000009.1 GCA_030266405.1 Methanobrevibacter sp. OttesenSCG-928-I08 | reverse complement strand
TTTTCATTGTGAATAATTAACATCTTTTTAATATAATTTTTATAATTAAAAATCTTTCGCAGTTTTATTTTAATTTAATTGCAGTTTTTTATTTAAAAAAAGATTAATTATCGTTAATTTAATAAATAAAAAGATTTTTTACTATTTAATAGCTTTTGTTAATTGAATAGTCCTAATCCTCAATATTAGGAGTTTGATAATGTTAAATAAAAAAACAAAAATAAAAAATTTCATTATTTTATCGCTTTTTATTATTATAATATTAGCATCTACATTAGTTTTTATAGGTTCTGTAGAAGCCAGTAGTCAAGATTTAAATGATGAAGATGAAATGAATATTCAAACAGGTAATTATATAATTCCTGCAGGAAACACTTTTAATGATATTCAAAATGCAATTTTTAGTGCAAATGACGGAGATACAATATATTTAAATAATTTAACTTACATTGGAAATGGGGATAATATAATTATAAATAAACCAGTCCATATTTCTGGATCTACAGTAAATGGTAATGAAAAATCAACATTAAATGGAAATTCTTCATCAATTATTATGGTAATTGAATCAATAGCTGAGAATATTGTAATATCAAATTGTGTTTTTATAAATGGTGAAAATGTTGATGCCGGTGGAGGAGCTATATTTATACTTTCAAAAAATGTTACTGTGGAAAATTCAGATTTTATGTATAATCATGCAAAAGGAGGCGGAGCTATTTACACGCATTATGAAGGAGCTGAAGACGGTGCAGGAGATGATGTAATAATTTCTAAATGTAATTTTATTAACAATACAGCTATTATTGCTGCAGGTGCTGTTGGTGCTTATGGGAATAATACAAAAATTATTGATTGTTACTTTATAAATAATCAAGTTATTAATAATCAAGAAACTACATCTAAAGAAGCTTATGGTGGAGCTCTTCAATTAGGAATGGCTTTTTTAAATACAGTTTACTATTGTATTAATTCAGTTTTTATAAATAATAGTGCAATTACATATCATGAAGGTTATTATTCTCATGGAGGAGCTACTTGTGTTCGAGATGGGGATATTTTTTTAAATTGTACTTTTATAAATAATTCTGCTAGTGAAGGTGGAGCTTTAACAAGTCATGCAGATTTTACTGTAGAAAATTGTTCTTTTTATAATAATTTTGCATCAGAATTATTTGGAGGAGCTATTGCCACAAGAAATCATGAAGAAATGGAAGCTAAAATTTATAATTGCATTTTCAATGATAATTATGCACCTATTGGTGGTGCAGTATATTTAACTGGTAAAAATATTGAAATTGTAGATAATATTTTTAATAATAATTTAGCTTTAAAAAGTGCAGGAGCAGTTTATATAAAAGGGAACAAGACAGTAATTAAAAATTCATTTTTCAATGAGAATATAGCTAATGTAAATGGGGGAGCAGTATTCATTGAAGGAAAAGATTCCTATATTTATAATAACACTTTTTTATATAATGAAGCTATTCCAAATCCTTTAAAAATTAATGATGGATTAGGAGGAGCTATTTTCATAAATGGTTCTGAAGCTGTTATAGAAATCAATACCTTTAAATTCAATACTGCTCGTAATGGAAGCGCAATATATTTTGATAAATCTGGTGAAAAAATTATAATAAATGATAATATAATGTTTAATAATCAGGCTTGGGTTTATTTGCTTCCAATTTTAACTGAAAGTGTGTATTATGGTGAAGATACTAAAACAGAAGTTATAATTCATGGAGGAAATAATATTGGAAATGTAAATAATTTAGAAATATCAAATGCGATTTTTAATGGAGCAAATTATAAAGAAATTACTGTAAATCACGAAAATCCAGTATATTCTGCTACAGATTCTGGAATTTTATATCAAGATAGTAGAGAATACAATGTTGAAATATTACTTACAATAACTCATGAAAATGGGGAATGTGTTTTTAATGAAACTTTAAATTCATCTGTGTTTGGAAATATTTCAGTTACTTTGTCTAATCTTAAAGTAGGAAAATATCATGTTACTGCAACACATTTTGAAGATACGTATTATAAATACATTACAAATATTTCTACATTTGATATTATTCCTAAAGTGGATCTTGAAATAAAGAAGAATATTAGTAGTGAATATATAAACTATTTAGATACAATTATTTGGACTTTAACAGTTGTAAATAATGGTCCAAATCAAGCAACAAATGTTATAGTTAATGAAAAACTAGTTAAAGAATTTATACTTTTAAATGATACAAGTAATGGAAAATACAACCCAAATACTGGAATTTGGAATATTGGAACCTTAAATTCTGGAGAAAATGTTGTATTAGAGTTAGTATGTTTAGTAAATTTTACAGGATCTATTACAAATTTTGTAAATATTTCATCAAAAGAACATGATTGGAATTTATCTAATAATGAAGATTTTGAAACTATTAATGTTAATAAAATTGTTGATTTGGAGATTCTTAAAACAGTTTCTAACAATAATCCTAAGATTGGAGATACTATTACATGGTCTTTGACTGTTGTAAATAATGGGCCTAATCATGCTTCAGGAATAATTGTTAAAGATTTACTTTCAGAGGGTTTAGTTTTTATAAGTGATGATAGTGGAGGTAAATATGATTATTCATCAGGTATTTGGAGTATTAATGAGCTAGCTATAGGTAAAAGCATTACTTTAAATATTATATGTTTAATTAATAAAACTGGTTTTTTAGAAAATTTTGCTGTGGTTTCTGGAGGTGAAAATGACCCTGATTTATCAAATAATAATGATTCTGAAATAATCAATGTTAATAAAGTAGCTGATTTATCTGTAATTAAATCTGTTTCTAATTCAAATCCTAATTTAAATGATTTAATAATATGGACAATTACAATTCAAAATAATGGTCCAAGTGATGCTAGTGGAGTTAATGTTTTTGATATATTGCCTCAGGGTTTAATTTATCAAAGTGATGATAGTGGAGGTTCATATAATCATTTAACTGGTTTATGGAATATAGGAATTTTAAAGACTTCGGAATTAAAAACTTTAAAGATAATTTCTTTAGTAAATAAAACTGGTGAGATTGAAAACCTTGTTAGTATTAATGGTAATGAATATGATTCTGATTTATCTAATAATAATGATTCTAAAATCACAAATGTTAATAAAGCTGCTGATTTAATTGTTACTAAAATAGCTTCTTTAGAAGAAATTAATATAGGTGATATTTTCACATATACAATAACTATTTTAAATAATGGGCCTGATGATGCTGAAAATATTGAATTGTATGATATTTTAGATTCTTCATTAAAATTTTTAGATTCTTTTTCTGATTATGGATTTTATGATGTAAATTTAAGTTTATGGAAAATAGATTCTTTAAAATCAGGTAAATCTATTGATTTAATATTAAAAGTTCAAGCTTTAAATTCAGGTTCAATCTTAAATTCAGTAAAAGTTTCTTCAAGTACTTATGATCCATATTTATCTAATAATCAAGCTAATGTTACTGTAATTGTAAGGGAACCATTAAAAAATGAAACAATTTTAAATCTAAATGAGGTTAATAAAACACATGTTGAAGTTAAAGAGGATTTTGTAGAAAAGAATAATATTTCATTGGAAAAAACAGGAAATGAACTATTTTTAATATTAATTTTAGGATTTTTATCTATAGTTCCATTTTTAAAATTAAAATTTTATTAGATAAATTTATTTATCTAAATCTTTTTTTATTTTTAACAGGAATTTATTTATTATGAAAATAATTAATCGGATTTTTAATTTTTTTATACTATAAGAATTATTGATTTTACAATCAATTATTTAAATGTTTTTTAATAAAACAACATGATTAATTATCCCTAAAATCAATATAATGAAAACTTTTATATAATACTTCCAATAAATATATAATTAGATATTGGTATAAACCATTCTTTTTATAGATTATTAGAATTGTTTATTTTACTAATATAATATTTTTATAAATTTATCAAATAAAGGAGTTAATATTATGGCTGAAGATCAAGATTTTAATGATGAAGAATTAGTTGAGGTAAATGAAGAAGAAATAATTGAGAACGAAGATGAAAAATTACCTTTTGCTAAAGCAGAAGTTGTCCGTCTCATGAAAGAAAACCTTGATGATGATAAAATGATCAGGGAAAGAGTAAAAGTTGAAATGAACAAATTTTTAGGCGATGTTCTTAAAAATGTTTGTAAACAATTAAATGAATATCCATATACTACTATTGAATATGAAATGCTTAAAGAATCAACTTATCCTTATACTAATATTGAAAGAATTAACCAAGAAAAGGAAAGAATTTTATTACATTTAGAAGCTATTAAAGCTGATTGTAATGCATTATCTATGGATGTTAAGAAAACTCTTAAATTAAAAGATGTTTTAGAAGAAGATGAAGATTTCTCTGATTATTTAACTAATACTGAGGAAGAACAAAAAGAACAAGATGAAAGAGAAGAATAATTTTTTTTTATTTTTAAATTAATGAAGAATATTAATTATTCTTCATTTTCAATTATTGTAAATCCTGTTTTTAAATTTTTTAACTCTTCTTCACTAAGAGGAGTAACTATTGTATGGGTATCAGATATTTTGCTTTGTCCAAAAGGATCTTCAATTATCAAAGTACCTTCAATTTCTCCATTTTTTAGGTTTTCTAAATTTTCAAGAGTTTTTTTAGCATTTATTTGAGATTTTTCATCACAAAATAAATTTAAAGCTCTTTTAACAGCATCTTCAAATCTAACAATCATTCCTTCAACATTTGTAACATATCCCTCTGATTTTGGGCCTGGTTCAACTTTAAGTCCTAATTCTGGAATTGATACAGTAGCTGATTGTGATCTGACAACTCTTGATGATAGGGAATCTTTTGTAATTGATAATTCATGTTTTGCAGGGTCGTGTTGTTCTAAAGCTATTATATCACTATGTTTAAAATGACAATTATCACAAGTAATTGTGGTTTCAAGTACTTTTCCAAAATGGGGAACTTCAAGCTCTTTCATTACTGATATTGCACCATTTTCTTTATGGCATACTGGACAATTTATTTTCATTTCATTCATTTTCACACTTCATTCTTTGTATATGAAATTATTTTTATTTAATTCAGATTTTATATCTTCTAATGCTTGTTTATTAGCTGCACAAACTCTCATTTCTCTAAATTTTGATAATCTATATAATTTTTCTAGTTCTTCTTTTTTTCTAGGACTTTCTTCTAAACTTTTAATGAATCTTTGTGTTTCATCGTATTCTGAAAGGTTTACTTTTCTAACTAGTGGATTTTTAAATCCCTCGATTTTATATGATATTTTTTCTATACTTCCATTATTATTTTTTATTATAATATCGACTAGTTTTTGTATTTCATCAACAGTATTTTTAACTAATATCTTTTCACAAGTTCTATTTATATGGCTTAACATTTTTTTCAAGGTTGTTTCAATGTTTTCTGTTCCAATAACATCTATATTATGTTCTTTTGCTGTTTTAATAAGATAATCATGTATAATTCTGTTTTCTGTGAAAAAATCTAATTGTTTTCCACCACGATGGATTTGAACAGCTCTTTTAACAAAACGATCTTTATGTGATTCTTCATCTGAAGATAATATAAAGAAATATATGTTTGCTTTATCTTTAAATTGGTTAATATTAATAAGCCCTGGAACTAAATGCACTCCTTCAAGAATGATATCATCATAATCTGAAATAGCTCTTGATATAACTTTTTCAAGTGCAGGAATTACAAATGTTGCATGTTCTTCAAATCCTGCAGCTATTAATTCATCATAATCTTCATATTTATCAGCATCTCTAAGGGTTTTATATGCATTATAAGATGATTCATGAAGTGCAGGAGCATAATCACTTCCAATAATTCCTCTAACAACAGCTCTTATAAAATCACTTTCTAATAAATGTTTAATATTTAAATCTTTAGCTAATTCAGCAGCTACTGTAGATTTACCTATTCCTGAAGCACTTCCAATAAGAATCACATATGGTTTTCTCATATTTATCTACCTAATTTTATTATGCTTTTTATATTATTTATTTAATTACATTATTTCTTTAAAGTATATATACTATAAACTGTAAATGATTTATAATTATCATTATAAATCATTATAAAATAATTTTTTATTAAGATAATTGTTGTTATTATTACTTTAAAAGTAATAAAAAATCGATATTTAGTGAATAAATAATCATTTTTATGGATAAAAATTATTTTTGTTTTATCTAATAAATTAATAAAAATGTTTATTAATTCGATTATCATCGAACATTTTATATAATACTTCAGACATAATTTAAATTGCAAACAAAAATAAAATGGTATGAAACATGAGAAAAAAATCAAATGAGTATGAATTCACCCATGCATCTATAAACACAGGTGGTGAACTACCTCTTGTAAAGGTGCGAAAAGTTGAAATATTAAAACATTTCAATGAAAAAAAACCACAACTTGTTAGCATGAGTAAGGACTACCATAACACTACAGAAAAAGAACAAAATGAAATAGATAATATTTTAAAAAAAATATATGATATAAATCGTGAGTTTATTTTAGAATGCCATGATGAAGAGACTGACGAATCTGGATCTTTCAAATGTTTTTTAGATGAAAAACCTTGTGAAGGAAAAGGCACAATCTCTGCAGCACTTATAGAAAAATTATAAATTTCTATAATGCTTTATTTTTTTTAATTTATGGAATTTAATTAATCTTAAATTTATTTGCCATTTTATATGCATAATTAAATTTAAATTCATACTTATTTGTTGATTTAATTTTTTCTAAAATATAATATAAACCTTTATTTTTGCAATTAATATGTAAAATAATCTTTTAACCTTTTTTTCTTAATAATTTATCACTTTATCAAAAAACTAAATTAAATTAACTCTATTATAAAAGAGCTATTAATTTATTCTTTGATAAGAAGAGATAAGTATTGATTATTAAAATGATATATATTTAATAACAATAAAAGCAATAAATATAAAAGAAGAATAAAAAAATATTCTATTTCTAAATTAATGAAATAGATAATATAAATAAATTTTATTTAAGTAATTTATCATTGTGTTATATTGGCTTAAGGAGTGGTAATTTGTATTCAGTTAATTCAGTTAAAGAGCTTCAAGAATTAAATTCTTTCGTTATTGTTGGTTGTGGCGGAGGAGGAGAAAAATTCTCTAATCTTGAAGGTATCAAAACAGTAGGATTTATCGATGATGACTCAGAAAAACAAGGATCTAATTTTTGTGGTAAAAAGGTTGTATCAAGCCTAGAAGAATGTTTGAAAAATTCAAACTTTAATTCAGTAGCTATAATGTTGCCTATAGGTGCAGAAGGAGCAGCTTTAAAATATGCTGTTCAGGCAATCAATATGGGTAAAAATGTAGTATGTTCATTTAGATCAATGTCATTTAAGGATAATAAATCTATTTTAAAATTTGCTAAGGATAAAGGAGTTATAATAAAAGAAATCAGTTCTAGGTTAGATGTTGTTCGTAAAATTTGTGGTACTGCTCCTGAAAGGGGTTGTGAAATATTACCTAAGATTTCATATAATCCAAAAGCTCCAGTGATTTTTGTAGGTGGAACATCTCAAGAATGTGGAAAGAGAACAACTACTAAAATGTTAGGAATAGCTAGTAAGGAAAAAGGATTAACTCCTGCAATAATATCTACTGATGAAATGGGTTTAGAACCTCCAACTGATTTTAATTTTAGAGCAGGAAGTTTATCTGCTATGGATGTTCCGGCATCTATCTTAAGTTCTATTAAATATGCTGAAGAAACTTTAAATCCAGATATTATTTTTATAGAAGGTCAATCAAGCTTAACTGAAAAAGGAAATCCTCATCCAAGAGGTTTATCTGCAGGTATTTTAATTGGTGCGGCTCCTGATGCAGTTATTGTAGGTCACAGGCCTAATCATCCTTATCGTGAACCAAGAGGAATTTCTAGTGAAATAAAAGCTATTGAATCATTAGAACCTACTAAGGTTGTAGGCTTATCAATTAACCTTAAAAATGCGGATTCTAATACATCTGCAGAAGATTTTGAAAAAGAATTCAATTTACCTGCTGAAGATGTTTATAACAATGGTGCTTCAAAATTATTAGATAACATTTTAAAATTTTTAGAGGAGAATAATGTATGAGTTTTACAGATACTTTAAAAAGAAGTTTAGGGTTTGAGGAAGAAATAAGTACTAATAAATCAAATAATTTCGGTGGTAATGTTCAAAGAAATTATTATACTGATGATGTTACTATTTCTCCAGAACAATCTTTCTATGAGATTGTATTAATAAGACCTAAATCTTTAGATGATATGAACTATGTTGTTGATCAGGTAGTTGAAGAGAACAATCCTGTAATTCTTGATTTGTCATTTATTGAGAAAAAAGGCAAAAGAGAATTTAGAATGGCTGGAAATAAGCTTAAATATATTCGTGAACATCATGGTGCAGAAGCTTTCTTACTTGCTCAATGTAAAAATAAAAATTTGATTATTGTTGCACCTAATAGAGTTAGTTTAATGAAAAAAGATTAATTTCTTTTTTTATTATATTTTATAAAAATCTTTAGCATTTTTAAATGCAAGTTTTTCTATTTCTTTTTTATTATAATTTAATCTTTCAAGACATCGAACTGTTTTTGGAACAGATAATGGATCGGAAGGCATATTACTTATATCACTATTTAATAAAAACTTATCAAATCCATATTCATCTAAAATAGCTATTGCTTCAGATACCTCCATCTTCTCAGGTTGCACAGTTAATCCTAATGTATAATCTTCATTAATTAAATATTTTATTATATTTTGATTAACATGATCAATAACTACTAATTTAGAATCGATATTGTCCTTTAAAATTTCTTTTATTTTAATTAAAACTTCTTTTTTATTCTTTCTTGGTGTGTGAACTATTACTTTTGTTTTAGTCTCATCAGCTATTTCTAATTGCTTTTTAAAAATAGCTATTTCTTTTTCACTACATTTATCAAGACCAACTTCACCAATAGCTATAATTTCCTTTTTGTTTATCCAATTATATATTTCATCAAAAATAATATCTTGAGTAAAATCAACATTTGCAGGATGTATTCCAAGAGCTATTTTAACATCTAATCCATATTTTTGAGCTCTTTTACTATCATATTCTAAAATTTTGTTTAAATGATTTAATAAAACAATTTCATTAGCTATTTTATATGGGTAAAATCCACAAGTTATTACAGTATCTATTCCAGATAAATACATCTTTTCAAAGTCTTCACTACTTCTTGAATCTGCATGTATATGTGTATCAATCATTCCATTCATGAAATATACTCCTTTTCTTTTTTTTATGAATATAAATTTTTTATATATTATTATTGAACATCAATGTATAAAAATGTGTATTTTTATAATTTTCTAAATTTTTTTAATTGCTTAAAATTAGTAAAATCTTTAATAATTAACTTCTTTTTATTTCCTTTACTTGACTATTATTCAGGGGTATATCTATAAAATTAATTTTCAATCTTTTTCAGTTTAGGATAATATGAATAATAGATAATTAAACTTTGATTTTCTTATTAAACATTAATATATAATATAATAAAATAATGAAAAAATACTATTTTAAAAAAAAAATTAACAAAACAGTTCGTATTTTATAAAAAATAAATGTGACAATATTCAAAAGTTAAGTAAAAAACCTTAACAATAACTTAGTAAAATAAATAATTATTACTAATATGTTTATGTTCGTATTAGGTGGGGTAAGTATGAAAATGAAAAATATTTTAAAAATTTCCTTGTTAGTTATATTTTTAGTATTGGGATTTTCTGTAGGTTTAGTATCTGCAGAAGAAAATACTGGGGATTTAAATGAATTTGATAATAATGAAATAGTAAATGATTTGGGAACTAATGGGTATAGGGGTGATGGTGGAAATTTCACAATATTACAAGAAGATGTAAATAATGCAATAGATGATGATGGAATATTGAATTTAAATGGGAATTATACATGGGTTATAGGAGATAGTATAGATGGAATAGTCATTAATGGTAATTTAATCATTAATGGTAATGGAAATACAATAGATGCACAAAACTCTTCAAGAATATTTTTTACAAAATCTAATTTTAATGTAACATTTAATAATATTAAATTAATAAATGGATATACTTCAGGACAATATGCTTATGGTGCAGCTATTTACAATTTTGCTAATTTAACTATAGATAATTGTACTTTTATTAATAATACTGCAAATGGCACTTCTGGTGGAGCTATATATAATTATGGTGATGCCAATGTTATACTAACTAATAGTTCTTTCATTAATAACATTGCAAGGGGGGGTGGTGCAATTTATAATAGTGGGGGAGTTAATTTTACTGTGATTGGCAGTACTTTTACTAGTAGCATTGCAACTTATTATGGAGGTGCAATTTATAATAGTGAGGGAGTTAATTTTACTGTGGTTGATAGTACTTTTATTAATAACACTGCAGATGATGGTGGTGTAATTTACAACTTTGAAGGAGTTAATTTCACCGTGTTTTGTAGTATTTTCACGGATAACACTGCAGAGGAGGGTGGTGTGATTTACAACGGTGGAGGAGTTAATTTTACAGTGTTTGGTAGTATTTTCAATAGTAACAATGCAACTGGTAGTGGTGGTGCAATCTATAACAATGCAACTGGTAGTGGTGGTGTAATCTATAACCATAAGGTTGATTTTACGGTGGTTGCTAGTAATTTTACTGGTAACACCGCACGTTTTGGTGGCGTAATCTATAACAATTGGGGAGATGATTTCTCTCTTGTTGATAGTACTTTTACTAATAACTATGCAACTCGTGGAGGCGTAATTTACAACGCTAAAGGAGTTAATTTCATGGTGATTGGCAGTATTTTTAATAATAATAATGCTTTAATAGATAGTGGTACAATCTTCAACGGGATTGGAGTTAATTTTACCGTGGTTAGTAGTACTTTTATTAGTAATACTGCACATTATGGTGGTGCGATGTATAATATAGGTAAAGATTCTATTTTAAATGTTTTTTATTCTGTATTTTATAATAACTCTGCCTATTCTGGCGATAATGTTTATAGTCGTAGTGATAATGTTTATTTAGATGATAATTTTTGGGGAACTAACAATATATTATTTATTGAAAAATCTATTGATGGGATAGATGCTTTAAATAGTTATTACACTGTAAAATTTGATACTGCTAATAATTTATCTGTTGGAGATAATATGTCTGTAAATATTTATTTAAATGGTACAAATAATTCTGAAGGCAGTGAATTTTTACCAGAATTCATGCTTCAAGTTAAAGATAGTGCTGATACTTATTTAGGTGAATTCAGCAGTAAAAATCAAAATTTAGCATTTAACACTATGGGAACATATGATTTAACTTTATTATATGATAATATTGTAATATTGGACACTATTACTTATGATGTTTATAAACGTAATATTACTATTAATTTAGATGAAAATTATATTATAGGTTATTGGGATAATATAACTATTAATGGTACTGTTACTGGTTTAATTAATGGTGATTTTATTGATATTTATTTATATAAAGATAATTTGTTAATTGATACAATTTTTACTAATGGATCTTTTATTTTTAATACTTATTTCTCATTGGATTTAGGAAATCATACTTTTTCTTTTGTTTTTAATGAAACAGATAAATATAATTCTAATTATACTAATACTACTTTAACTGTTAATAAAGATACATTAAATATAAGTGTTAATATTCTTAAAACAATTATTTATGGGAATACTGCTACTATTAATGGTATTGTCTCTGATTTAAGAGATTTAGATAATGTTACTTTGTTTTTATATGTTGATGGGATACTTAATCAAAATATTACAGTTTTTGATAGTAATTTTTCATTTAATGTTGCTGGTCTTGAACCAGGTCAGTATAACATTATTATAAGTTTAAAGGATAATAAATATTGTAATGACCTTAACTCTACTAACACTATTTTAACTGTTAGTAAAGTTCCTATTAAGTTGGAAGCAGATAATATTACTATGTTATATCGTGATGGGAAATATATTGTAGTTTTATCTGATATTAATGGTAAATTTTTAACTAATCATAGTGTGAATATTACTGTTAATGGTAAAACTTATACTAAAAGAACTGATGTTAATGGTACAGCAACACTTAATATTAATCTCAATCCAAGAGAATATAATATTACAACAGAATTTAATGGTACAAAATACTACTTAAATAATAGTATTACTACTGTTTTAAATGTTATATCTCCATTAATTACAAATGATTTAGTTAAATATTACTTAAATGATTCGCAATTTATAATACAAGTAGTTGATATCAATGGAAAAGGAATATCTAATGCTAGTGTATCTTTTAATATTAATGGAATAATATATAACAAAACAACTAACTCAACAGGTCATGCAGTATTAAATATTAACTTATATTCAAATGAATACATAATCACTACAACATACAATGGTTATAGTGTAAGTAATAATATTAATGTTTCATCTACTTTAATAGGTTCAAACTTGAATAAAACATTCAGTGAAAATAAAACATATGATGTAAAAGTTTTAGATGGTAAAGGACAGGTATTATCTAATCAAACAGTTGAAATAAACATAAATGGGGTGAAATACTACAAAGACAGTAATAGTAATGGAATAGCTAAATTAGATATTAATTTAAATCCAGGTTCTTATATTGCAACTGCTACATGGAATAATTATTCTACAAGCAATAAAATCATTGTAAAAGAATAAAAAACTTCTTTTATTCTTTTTTTTTATTTTTAAAATAATTTCAGAATCTAGATAAATATTTATTAAAGATTTAAATAAATTTTTTAGTTAAAATTATATTTTTCAAATATTTAAAATTAAATAAAAACATTTATATAAATCAATTATACTAATACTCCTATAGGTATAATTTTTTAGGAGTTGTAATTTATGAAAAAATGTATGGATTCAGAAAATCTTCATATTCGTCTTAATAAAATCAAAGGTCAAATTAATGCTATTGATCGGATGATTGATGAAGATATTCGATGTGAAGATATTTTAATGCAAGTCAATGCTTCTAAATCTGCATTACACAAAGTTGGACAAGTAATTTTAGAAGGACACCTTCAACATTGTGTAAAAGAAGGGATTGAATCTGGAGATACAGATCAAACTGTTGAAAATTTTGCAAAAGCTATTGAATACTTTTCTAGATTATAATTTTTTTTTAAAAATTTAATATACCCCTACCCCTATATCTATAGAGTGAAATCATGAAAATTAGTTTTAATGAAGAAAAAAGAGATTTATTGTTTATTATTATATCAGCAATTTGTTTAATTTTGAGTTTTTTAAATATAAAACTCTATTTCATAGACTTAGCATGGATAGCTATAATTTTATGTGGACTGCCTATTATAAAAGAAGCAATTATAGGTCTTATTACTGAATTTGATATTAAAGCTGATGTTTTAGTAGCTATGGCATTAATTGCATCAATTATCATTGGCGAAGTATTTGCTGCAGGTGAAATAGCTGTTATAATGGCAATTGGCGGCTTACTTGAAGAATATACTGTTAATAAATCTAGAAGTGGAATTGAAAAGATTGTGGATTTAACTCCTCAAATTGCAAAAATAATAAAAGGAAATAAAGAAGAAGAGATTTATGCAAAAGATGTAAAAACTGATGATATTGTTAAAGTATTACCTGGTGAGATTATTCCTGTTGATGGAATTATTATTGAAGGTGAAACTTCTATTGATCAATCTGTTATGACTGGAGAACCTTTGCCATATGATAAAACAGTAAATGATAAAGTTTATAGTGGTACTTTAAATCAATTAGGTTCTATTATAATTAAAGCTACAAAGTCTGGTGAAAATAGCTCTTTTCAAAGACTTGTTAAATTAGTTGAATCTGCAGATGCAAAAAAATCTAAAATTGTAAGACAAACTGATAAATGGGCTACATGGATTGTTGTAATTGCATTAACATCAGCTATTATAACTTATTTTTTAACAGGAGAAATTATTAGATCTGTTACAATATTAGTTGTATTTTGTCCTTGTGCACTTGTTCTTGCAACTCCTACAGCTATTGTTGCCTCACATGGAAATTTAACAAAATTAGGTATTTTAGTAAAAGAAGGTGATGCATTAGAAAGATTATCTCAAGTTAAAAAGATTGTTTTTGATAAAACAGGAACTTTAACTTATGGAAAACCTGAATTTATTGATTTAATTACTTATGGTGCTTTTGATAAAGATAAACTATTACTTAAAATATCTTCTTTAGAAAATATGTCTGAACATCCATTAGGTAAAGCTATTGTAAGATATTTTATTAAAAATTATGAAAAAGAATTTTTAAATGTTTCAAATTTTAAAATGGAAATAGGTAGGGGAGTTAAAGGAGAAATTAATAATGAAATCATTCTTGCAGGAAATCTTGAATTTTTAAAAGAAAACAATATTGAAGTTAATGATGAATGGGTTAAAGATAATGTTGAAAATCTAGTTCAAAAAGGTTTTATAGCTATTTTTACCTCAATTAATGGTGAATTTTCAGGAATTGTAATTTTAAACGATGTTTTAAGAGAAGATTCAAAAGAATTAGTATCTTCAATTAAAAATATTGGAATAAAACCACTGCTTGTAACAGGAGATAGTGAAAAACCAGCAAAACATATTTCAAATGAACTTGGAATTGATGATGTTTTTTATAATTGTTTACCTGAGAAGAAATTAGAGATTATTAATAGCTATCAAAATAAAGGTGAAAATCTAGCTATGTTAGGCGATGGTATTAACGATGCAGCTTCAATAAAAGAAGCATTTGTTGGAATGGTTATGGGTAAAATTGGTAATGATATTACAATTGATGTAGCAGATATTGTTTTCGTCAATGATGATATCAGACATATATCCCATTTACTTAAATTATCCCATAAAACAATGAAAACAATTAATATAAATATTACAGTTTCACTTGCACTAAATTTTATTGCAATAATTTTGGCTATGTTTGGAATTCTTAATCCTATTACAGGAGCTTTAGTTCATAATATTGGTTCAGTGTTAGTTATTATTTATTCTGCAATGTTGTTGAATTGGAAAGGTTAAATTAATTTTTTTAATTTAACTTATTAACTATTTTTAGTTTAATTTTTTCAAAATTATAAAACTTATTTTTAAATGTTATTTTGTAAATAAATTGTTTATTAATTACTATAACTTATTTTTTAACTTAATTAATTATTAAATCATTATTTAATTAATTCATTATATTTTATTTGAGTTTTTACTCACTTTAGAAAGATTTATATTTTTAGTAATATAAATTTAAATAAAGTTATTACTAATTTTTTAAAATAGGTGATTAAATAATGAACAGCCCAAATTCCACATATTTAGAGCATTATGATAAAATAAAAGATGAAATAAAATTTATTACAAATTCTAAAATCAGATTAAAATTATTACATGTAATTTTTCACAATGAATGTTCTATGAAGCAAATTAATCAAGAAACTTCTTTAAGTTATAGTTCTATATCAAGTAACATCTCTAAACTTGAAAAAAAGAACTTATTATTTAGAAAATCAAATAAATACTATTTAACAAATGATTTGGCTTTATATTTAATTTGTATTTTTGACTTTAATAATTCCTTAATGTTTTTAAAAGATTTCACTGATTTTTTTATTGGTCATAATGTTCAAAATATTCCTTTAAGTTCTATTGAAGATTTGTATTTATTAAAGAGCTCTAAAATAATTGAATCTACGGGTCATGACATATATAAAACTTATAATATCATACAAAACATTTTAAATGAAGGTCAATATGTTAAAGCTATTCTTCCTTTTTTATATTCTAATTTTATAGATATTTTATTAAAATTAATTAAAAAACAGATTAAAATAGATCTTATAGTTCCTAAAAACATTGGTTTTATTATTAAAAAGGAAATTCAAAGTGATTATTTAAATTTAATTTTTACAAAAGAAGAAATTAATTTTTCTCTATTTTTTACAGAAGATTCTATGGCTTTAGGACTTTTTAAAAACGATGGAACCTATGATCAAAATAGATTATTAATATCAAATAGTGAAAATAGTATTTTTTGGGCAAGTAGGTTATTTAATAATTATAAAAAAGAATTAAAAAAGAATATTTAATTATTAAAATATTCTTTTAAAGTATTTTCTAAATTAGCTATTGATACTCTCTCTTGTGATTCATCATCTCTATTTCTAATAGTAACTTCATTATCTTCTAAAGATTCATAATCAACAGTAATAGCTAGTGGAACACCAATTTCATCAGCTCTTGCATATCTTTTACCAATTGTACCTGATGTATCCTCTTCAACAGTATAACCTAAAGATCTTAAATTTTCAGTTATATCTAAAGCTAAATCATCTAAACCATCTTTATTTACAAGTGGAAATACACTTATTTGAACAGGAGCTATTTCTTTTTTAAATTTAAAGTAATCTTTATCATTTTCATCTTCTGCAGTATGGAATGAATGTAATAATACAGAATATAATATACGATCAATACCAAATGAAGGTTCAATTACATGGGGAATTAATTTCATACCTTTTACTTCTTCTTCAATATCTTCAAAGATAAGATGCTCTGGAAGTAGTTCAAATTCTTTATCTAATTTAACAATGAATTTTCCATCTTTATCAATTGCTTCTTTTATTTCGTTAACATCTGCATTTTCTAGAAATGTTTTAACTTTTGGAGCATCTCCTTTAAAAGCAGGACCAAATTTAGATAAATTAGGTTTAACAATAGTTTTAGAAATTAACTTAGGTTCATCATATTCTTTAAATATGCTTAACTCTTCACCACTTTCTTTAATGTGTGATGTAAGGTCATAATTTCCTCTATCAGCTATTCCAATAATTTCAACCCAACCATATTGATCAGTTTTAACTTCAACATCCCAACAATCTAAGGCATAATGAGCCATTTCTCCACTTAAATGTTGTCTAAATCTTAATGCATCATCTGGAATACCTAATTCATTTAAAAATTTCTTAGCAAGATATATTTGATAAATAAGAATTTCATTTGATACAATTTTTTGATCTAATGCTTCTTGAGCTGTGATTTCCATTGGTTCTTTGTTATTTTCTTGAACTTCTTGTGAACTTAAATATAATTTTTCATTAGCAATATTTTTAAATTTTGGAGTAGTTTTATCCTCAGGATCTACAAATATTTCTGCTTCAGCTTGTGTAAATTCTCTAAGACGTATAACTCCTTGTCTTGGTGAAATTTCATTTCTATAAGCTTTACCTAATTGTACTACACCAAAAGGTAGTTTTCCTCTAAAAAATCTTGAAAGTCTTTTAAATAATATGAAAATTCCTTGTGCAGTTTCAGGTCTTAAATATCCTGTTTTATTTCCTTTTGGACCAATTAATGTTTTAAACATTAGATTATAGTTCCAAATTTTACTAAACTTTCCATTACATGCTGGACAAGTGATTTTATTATCTTCTACTATTTTATCAAGCTCTTCATTTTCAAAAGTTTCAACATCTTCACCAATAGCTTCTTCTATAATATGATCTGCTCTATAAACTTCTCCACATCCATCACATTTCATCATAGGATCTGTAAAGTTATCAACGTGACCTGATGCTTTTAGGACTTCTTCAGGCATAATTGTTGGACTTTCTATTTCATAAAATCCTTCACCTGAAATGTATTGTTTTCTCCATTTTTGCATGATATTGTTTTTTAAACTAGCTCCTAAAGGACCATAATCTGTAAATCCTGAAACACCAGAATATATTTCAAATGAAGGCCATAAAAAACCACGTTTTGTACTGATATTGGTCATTTTTTCATGATTCATTATATCACTTTTTTAAATCGTAATCTTGTTTAATTCTACTACTTTCCGGACGTTTTTGTCCCATATATTTACTATTTCTATCTGGATGACCGTAAGGTTTTTCTGATGGTGAAGTCATAGTTTCAAAAACTACTTGACAAACTCTTTGGCCTGGATATAAAGCTACAGGCATTGCTCCAATATTTGATATTTCTAAAGTAATCTTACCTTCAAAACCAGGATCAATATAACCTGCTGTTACATGCATAGTTACACCTAATCTTCCCATTGATGAACGCCCTTCTACTCTAGCTACTAAATCATCTGGAACTTTTATATATTCCTCTGTAGTTGCAAGTGCAAATTCATTTGGATGAATAATAAAAGCTTTTCCATCTTCTACAGTTGATGATTCCATATAGGATGCAACGTCTTCTTCATCTAAAGGATCAATATAAGGTTTTCTAATTACTTTAAAAACTTTAAATTCTTTTCCAATTCTTAAATCCACAGATGATGGTTGTATTTGCTTTTCATCTTCTAAAGGATCTATAATAATTTTTTTATCATCAAGATATTTTTTAATATCTTTATCACTTAATATTGCCATATACTTCACTTCAAAAAATAGTAATTTATAATAATATAATTTATCTTTTATATTAATAATAAAAGTTTTTATTAATAGATTATTTTTAACTTTATTTGAAAAAATTCTACTAAAAAATAGCTATTTTAATTTTAGTTTTAATTTTCTTAAAATTCCTTTTAATGTATGAGCTTCTCTTCCTGTTATAAAAGATCTATTAACTATGTTTTTAAATGATTTTAAACCTGTTTTTTCCTTATGTTTAGGCAAATCTAATTTAGAAATAAGGTATTCCATGTCTTCAAAAAGAAGTTCTTTTTCAATAGCTGTAGCTTCTTCTAATCCTTCTACTGGGAAATTATTAAGATTTTTAAATATTTCATAAAAAATAATAGCTGCTGCATGAGAAATATTCATTATAGGATATACTGGGTCTGTTGGAATACTTACAACCATATCACAAGATTCAATTTCTTTATTTGTCAGACCATCTCCTTCTCTTCCAAATAAAATAGCTGTTTTATAATTAAAATTTATAGTTTTTCCTAGCTCTTCAGCTTTAATAGGAATCCTTGATAAGTTATAACTTCCTCCAGGCATTCCTGTACTAGCTACTGTAAAATCAATTTTACGAGAAGATAAAAATTCATCTAATGTATTATAAATTAAAGCACTTTCTACAATTTCTCTTCCATGCATTGCTTGATAATATGCTTCTTTTTTAAGTTCACATGGATTTATTAAAACTAAATTTTTAAGACCAAAATTAGCCATAGCTCTTGCAAGAAATCCAACGTTTCCTGGAGTTTTACATTCTACAAAGACAATATAGATATTTTCTTCTGCTTTCATATTTTCAGAAGATTCTTTCATTTTTGTTATTAGTATTTCTTTTTTGGTCTTTGATTTTTTGTTATCTTTAGATTTAACTTCACTTTTTGCTTCTGTTTTTTCATTTGTAAGTTGATTACTCTCAACAATAACTTCTTTATCTGTAGCTATATCACCGATTTTAACCAACCCTTATTAAATTTATTCTTCTTTTGCATAGGCTTTTTGAAGTAGTTCTAATATATTCATTGATTTAACATTTGTAAGACCAATTTCATCTAAACCATCTTGAAGATTATATTGGCAAAATGGACAAATAGTTATAACTGCTTCTGCACCAGTATCTTTAATCATTTCTGCTTTTGATTTTGATAATTCAAGAGCTATTTCTGGTTTTCCAGATTTTATTCCTCCACCAGCACCACAGCACTGGCAAGGATATTGCATTTCAACTAATTTCACACCATTAATATCTTCTATAATATCTCTTGGTTCATCTTTAATACCTTGACTTCTACTTAAATGACATGGATCATGCCATGTAACAGTCATATCTAAATCTTTCATTTTAGATTTATCAAGTTTACCTTTTAAAAATTCACTTATATCTTGAACATTTAAATTAGATCCATATTCTGGATGATCATTTTTAAGTGTAGCTCCACATCCTGCACAAACAGTAAGTACAGTATCATAATCTTTAAAAACTTCTTTGTTTTTATCAACAAGATCTTGAACAATATCTGTTTGTCCGGTTCTAATAAGGGGAGATCCACAACATACTTGGCCTTCTGGAATATCAATTTCTATTCCATTCGCATCTAATACATCAAGTAAAGCTTCTCCAATATCTTGTAATTTATAATCAACCATACAACCTGTAAATAAAGCTACTTTTGATTTCTTTTCTTTTTTATCTGCTTCATCAATAAAACTTTTACCTGTAAGGTTTATAGAACGCCCAGTTTTCTCAACACGTTCTTTAATATCTTTATGCTCTGGAAGTGGCCCTAAATCATTTTGACATGCTACTTCTCTCATCTTTTCAATAGCATCTCCAAAACTATTAATATTTTTAGGACAAATTGATCCACATTTCCCACAACTAGTACAATTATATAATCCTTCTTTTAAAAGGTCATTTAATCTACTCTCATCTTCTCTAGGATCAAAACCAAATTTAGACATATACCTCATTAAATAAGGCCCATCAAATTCTTCTTTAAAATGTTTCACAACAGGACATGTTGATAAACAAGAATAACATTCAATACATCCTCTGACTTTTTTAGTATCTTTCACATCATTATTATTAAAGTCAGTTTTAATTTCTTCTTGTTTTTTAGAGTTTAAATTTAAGTGTAAATCTTTAACTTTTTCTTCTATTTCTGATTTATCTACTACTAAATCTTTTATTATAGGTAAATCTAATGGTTCTATAACAGCTCCATCTGCTATTTCTTTTTTACAAGCTAAAGCTCCATTTCCTTTATATTTTATTCCACAAGAACCACATTGGCCTGCTCTACATGAACTTCTAAAACTAATATCTTCATCGTATTTTTCATTTATTGCTTGTAGGGCATCTAGAACTTTCATTTGTGGGGTTTTCTCAATTTCATAACATTCAAGATGTGGTTCTTCATCTTTTTCACTATCAAATCTAGAAACAAAAACTTTTATCATTATAATCTCCTATGTAAAAAAATAATCAACTTATTTAATATTATAATTATGTTCTTAATAGTATAAATAATTTAGTTTTTTTAATTCTTTTTAACTAGATTATTAAAAACTTATGAATTATTTAGATGATATTCTTATATTTTCTTTAAAATACATGAGTTTTTACATTTTTAATGATAAAAAATTAAAATGATTCAATTAAATTTACAATTTCAGATGGCATTTTAGCTATTTTAACACCAACTTTTGATAATGCATCAATTTTATGTTGAGCTGTTCCAGAATTTCCTTGAATAATAGCTCCTGCATGACCCATTCTCTTACCTGGAGGTGCAGTCATTCCTGCAATATATGAAACAACTGGTTTTGATATATTATCTTTTATATACTCAGCAGCTCTTTCTTCTGCATTTCCACCAATTTCTCCAATAAGTACAATTGCATCTGTTCCATCATCATCTTCAAACATTTGTAAAATTTTTGAATAATTAGTACCAATAACAGGATCTCCACCTATTCCAACACAAGTACTTTGACCAATACCTGCACGTGTTAGTTGACTAGCTACTTCATAAGTTAAAGTACCACTTCTAGAGATTACACCTACATTACCTTCTTTAAAAATATGAGTTGGCATAATACCTAATTTACCAACACCTGGAGAAATAATTCCGGGAGTATTAGGTCCAATAACAGTAGTTCCCATTTTTTCTGCATAAGCCATTATTTCCATAGAATCATGTACAGGAATATGTTCTGTTATAATGATAACTAAATCTAAATTTTTAATAGATTCAAAAGCTGCATCTTTTGCAAATGGAGCTGGAACAAAAATAATAGATGAATTTACATCAGTTTTTTCTTTAGCTTCTTCAATTGAATCAAATATAGGTACAGTTTCTAGAGATTGCCCTCCTTTACCTGGAGTTACACCAGCTACAATTTCTGTATTATATTTTAACATTTCTAAAGTATGAAAAGATCCTTGATTGCCAGTAATTCCTTGAACTAAACATTTTGTATCTTTATTTAATAAAATCATAAAAAGTATCTCCTAATTAATTTATAAATTATCTTAAAATCCTGGTTTTATTTTCAAATGGAACTGCTAAATCCATTATATTTCCATTCATAAAAGCAGTTGCTGAGAAAATAACACTTCCAGGTATTACATTACAAGGCGTATGTCTTTTAACTAAATAAGTATTTTTATTACCTAATGCTGCACCAATCATTGCATTAGCTATTACACCAATAGAATTTATATTTTCAACTGTTGCAACAATAACTGGATCATCTGTTTGAGAAGATACATAACCAACACCAGGTATTTTATTATAAGAATTATTTAAAAGCTTAGAAACATCAGTTAAATTTTTCATACCTTTAGCTGCAGAAATAGCTGAATTTGCAACATCTTCAACAAAAGGTTCACCACCATAAGTATCAAAACCTAATATAATTGCATCAGGATACATGTCTTTAGCTATTTTAGCCTCAGCATATGAAATTCCCTCACCAGCACTGTCTTTATCATCAGAAATTCCATTTAAATCCCCTAAATCTTCTGCATTATCTCTGAGTACATCAACAATACCTGCATTAACTGTTTCAACTAAATCATCTGGGACAAAAGCTGATATTACAACATCGTCTCCCGTAATATTAGTTAATGCTGCATGAGTAGCTCCTAAATCAGTAATTTTATATAAATCATCCTCAATATTCTTAACTAAAGAAGGGCTACATGAAACATCATTACTTGAAATATCCGCCCCTATAACTGTAACTTTCAAACTTACACCTAAATTATTAATTATATAATATTAATATTATGAATTTTTATTAATATAAGTTTAATTATAGAAAAATCATATAAAATTTATTAATCAAAATTTTTTATAAGCTATAAATGTTTAATAGAATCTTTTTATGTTTTTAGCTTTATCAAATCCTAATTGAATGAAACTAGCTATTGTTTTATTTTAAGAATTTGAGTTTTTTTATTATAGTACATTCAGCATTATCTGTTAAAACAATTTTTATTGATTTATGTCTTCCAGTTTTATTAATAACTTTTGGTTTACTTAATTTTCTTGCTTCTGCAACTATCCTATTTCCTTTAATAATAGTACCTTCATCAGTATAAGTAACCATATTAAACATCTCCAAGACGGCCTTCTTTTACTAATTCATCAGTTATATTAATTACCAATTCTAAATCAAGTTCCAAATCATCAGCTACTTCATCAGTATAAGCTTCTTTCTTGGTTTTATAATATCCGAGTATTTCTTTTTTAGCTGTTTTATAATCAACATCACGGACATTAATTATTTTAATTGCTTCTAATTTTTCTCTCACTGCTTGTCTAATAAAATCAGAGGCATTTAAAAATGCTCCTGCTTCTACTAATTTATTTATCTCTTCTTGTTCCATTACTGGAAGT
>JAJDHW010000089.1 GCA_030266405.1 Methanobrevibacter sp. OttesenSCG-928-I08 | reverse complement strand
TTTCGAATAGCTAATTTTAAAAGATTTGAATATTTACTCATATTTTTACCATTTCCAGTTTCTTGATTAAACTCATTAACTAACTCTTTAAATACTTCCTTTTCACCAGAACATAGTTTTTTATAAATATCCATAATTTTTTTAGAATGTTTATAATTTAACTCAACAACTCCAGATTCAGTAATATAAACTAAATAATAAGGAACAAAAGCATTTTGATCTTTAGATTCTGTTCGACCTTTAGTTTGTTTTAGTAAAAATATAACTCCTTTTTTAAGTTCATTTTTAAATTCTTCACTAATTTCAACAATGGAATATATACCACTAGGAGCTTTTTCTAAATCTTTTTCATGTTCTTTCATATAATCCATTAGTTCTATTTTAAAATCATTGAAAGTTAAGTCAGTTATAGAAATAGTGTTAGATACATCTTCTAAATCAACAACTTCATTTTGAAGTCTTTCAAGTTGATTCCTGCGGTAAGTTAAATCATTCATTTTTTTACGTTCACTATCATCAATAATATTTTCCTCACCAGTAGCTGAAACATCAACCATAACCATTTTACTTTCTACACGACCTTTAAGATTAATATATTCATCTAATTCCATGTTTGGCCAAAAATTAACTAGTTGAATTTCTTTATTTAAAGAACCAATCCTATCTATCCTACCAAATCTTTGTATAATTCTAACAGGATTCCAATGAATATCATAGTTAATCAAATAATCACAGTCTTGCAAATTTTGTCCTTCTGAAATACAATCAGTAGCAATTAAAATATCAATTTCCCCATCAACATTTCCATATACACTTTCTCTTTCTTTAGAAATTGGTGAAAAATTAGTTAAAATATCATTAATATCTTTAGATCCAGCTTCTTTAAATGTAGTTTTATTATTTCCAGAACCTGTAACAAGTGCAGAATGTAGTTCATAATTATTTAAAGCCCATTCATTTATATTTTCATATAAATATTTTGCAGTATCTGCAAAAGCTGTAAATATTAATAATTTATTATTTCCAGGATTTATTGGATTTTGAATTTTGTTAATAATATTATTTTTCAAATCATTTAATTTAGAATCTCTCTCAGGGGTGATTTGTATAGATTGATTTAGTAAATATTCTAATTTTTCTTTATCGAATTCTAAATCATATTTCCATTTAATTAAATCAATGTCTTTTAATAAAACTTTTCTTTTATTTCCAAACATCATGTCATCATATTCATCTTCATCAGGATCAATTAAGGAAATATCAACATCAGAATCAAAATCAATTTCTTTATTTTCAATTTTTTCAAGAACAGAATTGATTTTAAATAAAATTTTTTCTAATGTAAGTCTAAAGGAATAAATAGAACTTTCCATCCTTTTTAAAAGATTTATTCTCATTAAACTTACAAGACTTCGCTCACGATCGCTTTGTTTGAAAGTTGTATTATTACTTATTTGAGTATCATATTTAAGTTCATATTTTTCCCTTTCAGGAGGAAGCAAATATTCAATTGGGGTATAAATTGCTAATTTAAGTCTTTGAATTTCAGAATTAATATCTTCAAGTGGTGGAAATTTATTTTCTAAATCAATGTCTGATGGGTGATTAATAGGTTTTTTCCTCTCAGGAAATGATCCAATTTCATTTAATCCATAATATTTTTCAATATGTTTACGAGATCTAGCTATTGTTAAAGTATCAAGTAATTTAAAATAAGAGTTATCCATCATATCAACAAATGTTTCACCAGTTTGAATATCTTCATCTAATTGTGACCATTGATTAAATACTTGTTGAGCCATTCTTAAAGTATAATCTATACTATCAATTCCAACATCACTTAATGCAGTATCATTATCTTCAGTAATAAATGAAATCTGGTTTTTAATATCAGTCATTTTATTATTAACGGGTGTTGCAGAAAGCATTAAAACTTTTGTATCAACTCCAGATTTAATTAAATCATCCATTAACTTTTCATAACGAGTTTTACGATCTTTTCGAGCAGGATTATTTCTAAAATTATGGGATTCATCAATAACAACTAAGTCATAATTCCCCCAATTGATTGTTTTAAGATTTATATTTCCACTCATTCCCTTTTCACGACTTAAATCCGTATGGTTTAATACATCAAAGTTAAATCTATCATCAACAAAAAGATTCCTTTTATCATTTTGAGTATAAATTGTCCAGTTTTCACGAAGCTTTTTAGGAACTAAAACCAACACACGATCATTTCTAAGCTCATAATATTTAATAATAGCAAGTGCAGTGAATGTTTTACCTAAACCTACACTATCTGCTACAATACATCCATTATGTTTTTCAATTTTATCAATTGCACCAATAACTGCATCTTTTTGGAATTTATATAATTTATTCCATATTTTAGTTTCTTTTATTCCTGTTTTAGTTTTAACAATATTATCTTCAGTAAGCTCATCTAAATAATCATTAAAAATATAATACATTGATACAAAATAAACAAATTCTGCAGGATTTTCTTTATATATCACTTGCATATTTTCAAGTAATTCCTCTTTAACATCTTCTAAATTGTCATTATTTTCCCATAACTCTTGAAACATAACTTCATATGGTTTAGTAAACGCATCACCATATGTACATGTATTAACATCAGATCTATTAGATGGGGAAATTCCCAGGCCATCAGTTGTAAAATCAACACTTCCAGTAATAGCTATATTATCAATATTTTTATTTTCAATACAAATCATCCTAGGTTGTGATGAATCTGATTCTTTAAAAGATTTAACTTCAACTTTATCTTCAATCCATTTAGAACACTCTTTAGCTATTGATCCTTGATTCATTTCATTTTTAAGTTTAATTTCAAAGTCATTTCCAAAAATACCTTTTTCATTATTATCAATATAATATTCTCTAACTTCTTCATTTTTATTTTTAACAAAAGTGGGATTTTTAAAGATAAAACGCATTTTATCAATTTTGTTTAGCTCTTTTCTAAGATCATAATAAGCATATATAGTAAAGTATGCAGAAATAACATCTACTTTAGAACCTTTTTCTATGTTTTCAATAAGTTCTTTATAAACAAAACCACTTTTTTTATTGTCTAACATTTTTGGAGTTTTCATGAAAATCTATTATATTGTTATATTATTTAATTTAAATAAATGCTTTGTAAAAATGATATTTTGTTTTTTTTCTAACTAATCTTAAATCATAATATTTCATTCTTACAATAACCGGATATTTCTGTGCTTGTTCTTTAATTATAGCATTTTTATAATATTTATTATATTCATTTTTATAAATGATTGTATTCAGTATATGTTATTTTCCATTAATCCCATATTTTATCACTTTTACCTCTATTACAATCACGACATAATACTTGAAGGTTATCTATATCATTACTTCCTCCTTTTGCAACAGGAATAATGTGATCTATTTCAAGTTCAGCATTTTCTTTACTAGTACCACATTCAGCGCAACGATAATCATATTTAACTAAAACATCATGACGAATACCTGGAGGAATATTTTTCCGTTGATTTTTCTCAGATTTTTCATCATCATATAGTTTCATTTTGTTTTGAATATTTTCTTGTTCTATAATTAAATTTTTTAATTCCTCTATAGCAGTATCTTTTGCAATGCCATCTAAACCATAATTTATTAATTCTTCTTTTTTAGGAATTATTTCATTTAATTCTTCTAAACGTTTTATATTATTTAATTTTAATTCATTTTCTCTGAAATCATCTAAATTAGAATTGTTAAGAGTAGAAAACTCTTTAGTTCTTTTATTGGTTTCACGAGTAATCTGTGAACTTTCTTGAGATGTTAAATTATTAATTTTATTTTTTATTATTAAATCTAATGTATATTCTATATTGTTAAGAGAAACATTATTAAATTTCACTTCATGTTCTAATTTTATTTTAATTTCTTCTGCAAATTTTTCACCAGGAACTAATCCAAAACTTTCTAATCTTTTTATAAACGAATTAAATTCTGTTAATTCATTAATTTTATCATTTTTATTTAAGTTATCTGAACGACTTTTTAAAAATACTGGTAAAGCTG
>JAJDHW010000088.1 GCA_030266405.1 Methanobrevibacter sp. OttesenSCG-928-I08 | reverse complement strand
TCATTTAATGATTTAACATTTATTTTATTATTTTGAATAGCTTCAATTGCATTTAATGCAGCTCTTGCACCTGCAAGTGTAGTAACATAAGGAATTCCAAGTTCAATAGCTAATCTTCTAATAATATATCCGTCCTTTGCAGATTGTTTTCCTTCAGATGTGTTAATTATTAAATCAATTTCTTTATTTAAAATAGCATCCCGTATATTTGGTGATCCTTGAGATACTTTTTTGATTTTCTCAATATCTAAACATTTTACAGCATCTGCAGTACCACCAGTAGCAACTAAATCAAAACCTAAGCTATTTGCTTTTTCTACTATTGATTGAATTTTCTTTCTATCATGTTCTTTTACACTAATAAATATTTTACCTTCTTTAGGTAAATCCATACCTGCTGCAAGTTGAGATTTATAGAAAGCTAAACCAAAAGTATCATCTACACCAATACTTTCACCAGTAGATTTCATTTCTGGGCCTAAAACAGTATCAGATTCTGGTAACTTTAAAAATGGGAAAACAGATTCTTTTACTGCAATATGACTAATTTTAATCTCTTTTGTTAAATTAAAATCTTTTAATTTAGAACCAGTCATAATCCATGTAGCTACTTTTGCAAGTGGAACACCAATAGCTTTACTAACAAATGGAACAGTTCTACTAGCTCTAGGATTAGCTTCAATTATATAAACCATTTCTTCATCTAATTTAACTGCATATTGAATATTCATTAATCCTTTTACTTCAAGTTCTAATGCCAATTTACGACTATGTTCGCGAATTGTATCAAGAATATGCTCTGGAATAGTTTGTGGAGGAATTACACATGCAGAATCACCTGAATGAATTCCTGCTTCTTCAATATGTTCCATTATTCCTGCAATAAATACATCTTCCCCATCACATAATATATCTACATCTAATTCAATTGCATCTTCTAAAAATTTATCAACAAGAATTGGATGTTCTGGAGAAACTTTTACAGCTTCTTTCATATATTCTTCAAGTTCATTATTATCATAAACTATTTCCATAGCTCTTCCACCAATAACATATGATGGTCTAACAAGAACTGGGAAATCTATTTCTTCTGCTACTTTTTTCGCTTCATCAAATGAATTAGCTAATCCATAAGGAGCTTGATGAATATTTAATTTATCTAAAAGCTCAGCAAACAATTCCCTATCTTCTACTCTATCAATACTTTTATAAGGAGTTCCAAGTATTTTAACTCCAGCATTTGCAAGAGGTACTGCTAAATTAATAGAAGTTTGCCCACCAAATTGTACAATAACTCCTTCAGGGTTTTCTTGTTCAATTACTCTCATTACATCTTCAAAAGTTAAAGGTTCAAAAAATAGTTTATCTGAAATATCATAATCAGTACTAACAGTTTCAGGGTTATTATTTATTAAAATAGTTTCAATATCTTCATCTTTAAGAGCAAGAGAAGAATGAACACAGCAATAATCAAATTCAATACCTTGACCTATTCTAATTGGTCCTGCACCTAATATAATAATTTTTCTTTTATTATCACTAATAAGTTCATTACCTTCATCATAAGTACTATAATAATATGGTGTTTTTGCTTCAAATTCTGCAGCACAAGTATCTACCATTTTATAAGAAGGTTTTACATTAAAATTATGCGCTAAATTAGTAATATATTCTTCTGTTTGATTTGTAAGAGATGCTAAAGTTTTATTCGAAAATCCTAATTTTTTTGCTTTTTTGAAAAATTCAGGATTATTTAAATTTTCTTCTGTAATATCTCTTTCAAAATCAACAATGTTTTTAATTTTAGATAAAAAGAATGAATCCATATTTGTAAGGCGTTGAAGTTTATCAATAGCCATTCCATCTTTAATTGCAGTATATATTTGGAAAAATCTTTCATCAGTAGGATTAATCAAATCATCCTCACTATATTCGACTTCTTCAAATCCATATACATCCATATCTAATGACCTAATAGCTTTATGCAAAGCTTCTTCTAAAGTTCTACCAATAGCCATTACTTCCCCAGTAGCTTTCATTTGAACTCCAATTTTACGATTTATACCTTTAAATTTATCAAATGGCCATCTTGGGATTTTTACAACAACATAATCAATAGTTGGTTCAAAAGAAGCTGGTGTTTCTTTTGTGATATCATTTTGAATTTCATCTAAAGTCATACCTAAAGCTATTTTTGATGATATTTTAGCTATTGGATAACCAGTAGCTTTAGAAGCAAGAGCACTACTTCTACTTACACGAGGATTAACTTCAATAACTTTATATTCTCCAGTTTCAGGGTTCATAGCAAATTGTATATTACATCCCCCTTGAATACCTAGAGCTCTAATGATTTTAATTGATGCATCTCTTAATCTTTGAGAATCTATGTCACTTAAATTTTGTGCTGGAGCTACAACAACACTTTCTCCAGTATGAATACCCATAGGATCAATGTTTTCCATATTACAAATAATAATACATGTATCTTCCTTATCCCTCATGACTTCATACTCAAATTCTTTCCATCCTAAAACAGACTCATCAATAAGAACTTGATTAATAAAACTCATATCTAATCCATGAGTAGCTATTTCAACTAGCTCTTCTTCATTATAAGCTACTCCCCCTCCAGTTCCACCAAGAGTAAAAGCAGGCCTTACAATTACAGGATAACCAATATCATCTACAGCTTCTATAGCTTCCTCTACACTTTCAACAGCATGACATTTAGGTATTGGTTCATTTAATTTATTCATGAAGTGACCAAATAAATCACGATCTTCAACATCTTTAATTGTTTGAACATCTGAGCCTAAAACTTTAATATCATCTAAAAGTCCTAAGTCTCCAAGTCCAGTGGCAATGTTTAAACCAGTTTGTCCCCCCATAGTAGGTAAAATAGCATCAACCTTTTCTTTTTCAATAATTTTTGCAACAATTTCTGGTGTTAATGGTTCTGTATAAACAGTATCTGCTAAATCCAAATCTGTTTGAATTGTCGCAGGGTTACTATTTACTAAAACTGTTTCGATTCCTTCTTCTTTAAGTGATTTACAAGCTTGAGATCCAGAATAATCAAACTCAGCAGCTTGTCCAATTTGAATAGGTCCAGAACCAATTATAAGTACTTTTTTAATATCCTTATCAATAGGCATTTGAAATCCTCATTAGTTAATTTTAAATAGGTAATTTAATATTCATCCATCATTTCACTAAACTTATCAAAAACAAATCTTGTATCATTAGGACCAGGTCCTGCTTCAGGATGGTACTGGATACAATGTAGGGAAAGTTCTTTATGAGAAATCCCTTCAGGAGTTCCATCATTAAGATTTATTTGACTAAGTTCTAAGTCAGTATTTTTTAGTGATTCTTTATCAATAGTAAAACCGTGATTTTGAGAAGTCATAAAAACTTTTCCAGTGTTTAAATCTTTAACTGGTTGATTAGCTCCTCTATGGCCAAATTTCATTTTATAAGATTTTGCACCAAAAGATTTAGCTATTAATTGTTGACCCATACAAATACCAAAAATTGGTAATCTATTTGCAATCTTTTTCATTGTTGCAATAGTTTCTGTAACTCTATCAGGATTACCAGGACCACAAGAAACCATTAAACCTTTAGGATCATAATCTAAAATAGTTTTATAATCAGTATCATAAGGATATAAAACTACACCAATATCCCTATCTATAAATCCTTCAATAATATTCTTTTTAACACCACAATCAATTATAGCTACTTTTTTATCAAAATCTTCTCCAAAAATCTTTATTTCTTTTGTAGAAACTTCTGGAACTAAATCCCTATCAATTATACTTGGTTGTGCTTTAGCTAATTCAATTAATTTATCATCATCAATATTTTCTGTTGAAATAGCTCCTTTCATAGATCCTTTCTCACGAATTTTAATTGTTAAATCTCTTGTATCAATTCCACTAATTCCTGGAATTTTAAATTCTTTTAAAAATTCGTCTAAAGTTTTATTCTGAGAAAAAAAGTTGGATATGTCCTTACATACTTCACGGACAATAAATCCTTCAACTTGAATTTTATCTGATTGATACCAATCAGGATTAACTCCATAATTTCCTTCTAAAGGATAAGTAGACATTAAAATTTCGCCTTTAAAAGAAGGATCTGTTAATGATTCTGTATAACCAGTCATTCCTGTAGAAAAAACAACCTCTCCTGTCTTTGTTGTTTCATATCCGAAGCTTTCGCCTCTTAAAACAGTACCATCTTCTAAAGCTATTTTAGCTTCTTTTACCATTAAATCACCATATTAATAAAATTATCATCTATCTTTAATATATTTTAAATTAATATAAT
>JAJDHW010000087.1 GCA_030266405.1 Methanobrevibacter sp. OttesenSCG-928-I08 | reverse complement strand
AGCTGTTGAAATTGGAGAGAAAATAAGAGATGTGTTAATAAAAGGTGCAGAAACCATAAATTTATCTAAATTAGACACTGTTGATGACTATGAAATTCTTGATTTTAAATTAAACGAAATTTTCAGTGAAATTGGAATATCTTCTTCTTATACTTGGGTTCATAAATATTATCATATGATTTTTCCAGATAAACTTCCTGCTGGACATTCTGATGTTTGGAAAACAAATTTTTTAAATAATCTTAATATAAAACCGAGTTCTACATCATATGGCCGTAGTGGTCAAATATCTTTACTTGCAAAAAAAATGGGCATGGGGATTCATTCATTTTTTTATGTTGTTTTTAAAATGTTTGAAGAGGATATTCCGGGTAGTGAAGAAATTCAAATATGGTTACTGGCTCCTGGTGAAAATGCTAAGCTATGGGAAGATTTTAAAGAAAAAAATATAATAGCTATTGGTTGGGGAGAACTTGGAAATTTAAATAATTATTCTAGCAAAAAAGAAATTGAAAAAGAACTTCAAAATAAATACCCCTCTAATACTAAACAAACAAATAATTCTACTGCTTTATTTAATTTTTCACGAGAAATGAAAATAGGAGATTTAGTCATTATAAAAACAGGGACACGAAAACTATTAGGTATTGGTAAAATAACTTCAAATTATAGATTTTCTGAAATTTTAAATGAAGAATATTCTCAAATTCGTGATGTTGAGTGGTTTATTTTAGGTGACTTTGATGTGGAAAAACATGTTACACCATTAATAACAAAAACATTGACGAATATTACAAAATATGATGAAGACTGTAGAATTTTATCTCAAATTATGAATTTTCCTCTTAATGAATATTTGAATAATCCTGATGGCTTTGAAATAAATCATATGTTGAAAAAATACAATAAAGAAGATTTCTTAAATGAAGTTTTATTTTTAGAAAAAGATTATGATGAACTTGTTTCTTTAATTAAAAGAAAGAAAAATATCATTTTACAAGGTTCTCCAGGTGTAGGTAAAACATTCATAGCAAAAAGACTAGCATATTCTATGATGGGTGTTAAAGATGAAAATCGTGTTGAATTTATACAATTCCATCAAAATTATTCTTATGAGGATTTCATTCAAGGATATAGACCAAAAGACGAAGGTTTTGAATTAAATAATGGAATATTTTATGAATTTTGCCGTAAGGCTTCAAAAGATCCAGAGAATGATTATTATTTTATTATTGATGAAGTTAATCGTGGAAACATTAGCAAAATCTTTGGAGAGTTAATGATGCTTATTGAAGAAGATAAAAGAGGAAAAGATTTTGAAATTAATTTAACTTATGATACATCTGAGAAGTTCCATGTTCCTGAAAATGTACATATTATTGGAATGATGAATACAGCAGATCGTAGTTTAGCTATTATTGATTATGCTCTAAGACGTAGATTTGTATTTTATCTTATTTCACCATTATTTGATGAAGATTATGAAAATGGAAGTATCTTTGAAAATTATTTACTTGAAAAAGGAGTTAAAGAAGAATTAGCTTCACGAATTGTCAGTAAATTTAAATCATTGAATAAGAAAATCCTCAATGATGAAGATTTAGGATTTGGTTTTAGAATAGGACATAGCTATTTTACTGGTGAAGGTAGTGATGAAAAATGGTATAATTCTGTTATTGAATATGAAATATCTCCACTTTTAAAGGAATATTGGTTTGATGACTTGGAAAAAGCAGAAGATGAAATAAAAATATTATTAAATATTTAAGATTTAAATGAAATCTATAGATAGTGAAATTCCCATTCAAAATATTTATTATATGCTTAGCTATGCATATAATAACTTAAAAATCAATGATACAATTTTAAAAGAATCTGTAGAGTTTAATAATATTTATGATCTTTTTGCAAGGATTTTAATTAATGCAGTAAATAATATTATCCGAAGAGGTTTTTATAAAGAGTATATTGTTAAAAATGAAGATACATCAACTCCAAAAGGTAAAATAAACATATCTGAAAGTATTCAAAGGCGAACATTTATCTCTAAGAAATTAAATTGCGAATATGATGAATTTTCAGAAGATGTATTATTTAATCAGATTATTAAAAGTACTATGGATAACTTAATTAGGATTCCAGAGTTAAATAATGATTTAAAGAAAGATTTAAAAAAATTAAGACCTTTCTTTCAAAATATTCAAACAATTAATATAACTAAACAAAGCTTTAAGTCTTTATTATGGCATAAAAATAATAACCATTATTCTGTTATAATATCTATTTGTGAGTTGATTTTTTTAATGCAATTACCAGATGATAGTAAAGATGGTGCAACTGCATTTAAAGATTTTATTCAGAGGTATGATAAAGAAATGGCTAATTTATTTGAAAATTTTGTTTTAAATTTTTATAAAAAAGAATTAAATGGTGTTAGAGTTTATAGTCCTGAAATTATATGGGATTTAGAGTATTCTATTGATGAAGATAATTTACCTAGAATGAAAACTGATATTGTAATTGAAAATGAAGATAAACAATTGATTATAGATACAAAATTTTATAAAAGCATTTTATCAGATAGTAATAAATTAAATTCAGGTAATTTATATCAAATCTGTAGCTATGTAAATAATAGTGATTTTCCAGGTGATGTAAAAGGAATGTTATTATATGCATCAGTTGGTGAAGAAATTAATTTTGAGTATAAAATTAATGATAAAATAATTTATATTAAAACAGTAGATTTAAATAAAAAATGGGAAGATATTGATAAAAGATTAAAAGAGATTATTAATTTATAATTAAATTAACTATTTGCATCAGTTTCAATATCAACAATAACAGGACCATCAGTTTTTAAAGCATTTTTAATAGCTATTTTAAGCTCTTCTGAAGTTTTAACTTTAAAACCAGTAGCTCCACAGTCTTCTGCATACTTTGAAAAATCACAGTTATATAGATGTGTATTCCAATTAGGATAATTTTCCCTTTTTTGCTCATCCATAATCATTCCAAACTCATGATTATTGAAAAGGAAAACTTTTACTGGTAATTTGTATTTAACAGCTGTTAAAAAGTCACCCATAACCATTGTAAATCCACCATCACCTGTAATACAAATAACTTGTTTTTCAGGATTATCAATTTGACTTATTAAAGCTGATGGAAGTCCAAAGCCCATAGTAGCTAAATAACCAGATAGTAGGTGTTTTTGAGTATCTTTCATTGGGAAATTTCTTCCAAATCTCCAAGCATTTTCACCTACATCAATAGTTATTATAGCATCATCATCAGATTGTTTAGAAATTTCATTCATTATATATGCATATCTAAGAGGAGTTTTACTTGGATCTTCATCAATTTTTAATTCTTCCATCCATTCTTCTTTTAAACTAGCTATTTTTTCTAAATAATCTGTTTTTTCACTTTTTTCTACTTTTTCAAGTAATTTTGGGAGAATTTCTCCTGCATTTCCAACAAGACTTATATCAATAGGGAATCGTCTTCCTATAACCATTGGATCTATATCAATTTGAATAGCTGGTCTAGTTGGAAGTCTTGTATTCATTGAACAAGAAGAACCAATAATTATAAGTAAATCTGTTTCTTCTGTTAATTTTTTAGAAGTTGAAGTACCTATTCCTCCATGACCACCAATATTTAGATAATAATCATTATTTATTACATTTTTACCCTTAAATGAATAAGTTATTGGTGCAGATATTTTCTCTGCAAGTTTTTAATATCTTCTCTATATTCATAAGCTCCACCACCAACAAGAATTACAGGATGCTTTGCATTATTAATTCTATTTACAGTCTTATCAATTAAATAATCTGGACATGTAGCAGATATAGTAGCTAATTCTCAATCAATATCAATAATTTCTTCATCACATTCTTCTTTTTGAACATCTGCAGAAATTGAAATATTTGAAACTCATTTTTCAATTAAAGCATGGCGCATAGCTAAAGTTGTGAATTTACTTACTTGATCTTTTTTAGTTATTGTTTCATTAAAAACTGGGCTTTGTAGAAATCCTATTTTATTTTTTGGCTTTGTAGAAAATTGTTTTTTTTTTTACTTATCTTGAAATAAGTGAAACATTATTTTTAAATAAAGATTGTCCTGTTTTTATTATTTAAATAGTTATAAATTCATCAATATTGTTTGATTTTAATGTTTCTTTAATATTAGTTTTATCACTATCTGATTTGAATCCATTATCTTTAAAAACTACTCTTATTTGAGATGGTTTTAAATCTTTTTTAATTTTTAGAATATCATTAGCTATTTCTCTTGTAATATTGTCATTTAAACAAATTAAAAGTGTTCCAAATCCTA
>JAJDHW010000086.1 GCA_030266405.1 Methanobrevibacter sp. OttesenSCG-928-I08 | reverse complement strand
AAAAGTTTCAGTGATAGTTCTGATACTTTTAGCCGTTGTTTTTGCTTTGAGGGCTCCAGCCTCTGATCTTAATGTGATTCCTACAGATATTAGGGCACAATATGTAGACTCTTCTGGGCTTCCTTATTTTAGTGAAATGGATTCATATTACAATTTAAGGCTAACAGAAAACTATGTAGATCATGGATATGTTGGAGATACATATATCGACGGTAAAGAAATGGATATGCACAGGGTTGCACCAGACGGGGTGGAAGTTAATTATGAGTTGGGAATTGTATATGTTACGTCGTTTTTACACGATTTTGTTAATAGTTTTGGTTCGTATACAGTTAAAGAAGTTGCATTTTGGACGGGAGCATTTATATCATGTTTAGCTGTTATTCCTGCATATATTTTTGCAAGAAGGCTTACAAATGATTATGGTGCAATTGCAGCTACTTTAATCATTGTTTTAGCTCCAAATTACTTTGCACACACATTCCCAGGATTTTTTGATACAGATATGTTTTACTATATCTTCCCAATATTCTTTATTCTGTTCTTTGTAGAGAGTATGCGGTCGAATAATCTGATTTGGAAGATAATTTTTGCAATTTTATCAGTTATATCTATTGGTCTCTTTTCGATTTCATGGACTGGTTATATCTTTTACTTAGGGGTAGTGGGACTATTTGTTGTACTTTATGCTATTTTAAGTATATTATTTAGCTTTGGATCGAAAAGTTCAGAAAGTATTAAAGAAAAAATTATAAGATTTTTACATCAAAAAGAATTCTTATCAATTATTATTCTTCTTGTAATTGGTGTAGTTGGATTAGTTGCGTTTCAAGGATTAAGTGCAATTAGTGACATGTTTGTTCGTCTTACTAACTTACTTTCATTACAAGCTGCTGCGAGAGGAACTGCCTTCCCGAACGTTTTGGTTTCTGTTGCAGAGATGCAGATTCCTAATTTAATAGGTTTAACTTCAGGTTTAGGCTCAGCATTTTTAGCTAATTCAAATGGAGTTATAAATGGTATTGGTGGAATGTCAGTATTCTTTGCAGGTATATTTGTATTATACGGATATGTTTCAAAAATGTGGAAATTTAGATCTGATAAATCAAAAATTGATACTAGTAAAAAACCTCCAAAATCTAAAAGAGAATCAGCATCTAAAAAAATCGATGAAAAGAATGCATTTAAATTACCATTATGGGATAAAGATCTTTCTGAGGATTCTAGTGAATCTAAAAAATTAACTTTAATTTATGGTTCCTTATTTATTTCATGGGTACTTGTTTGTGCTATTGCAGTAACTCAAGGTTCAAGATTTATTACTACAATGGTATTACCATTTGCTTTCTTAACTGGAATATTTATAGGAAATTGTACGGAATTTATTAAAAATAAATTAGATAAAGATCACTGGTTAATGTTTATTACTGTTGTGGCTGCAATACTTGCAGCATATCCTTTAATGCAAATAAATACAACTTATGGATATATGCTACTTTTAGGTATTGTAATTGTTGTAGCTATTTTAATTTATGGAATTAAAGATAATGACTTTGATATTAGAGGCATTCCTCTTAAAAAATACATAGCCATTTTTGCAATATGTTTAGCTTTGATTTCTCCTACTGTTTGTGGATCTTATCAAATAGCTAATAATGTTGTACCAGGTACTAGTGATCCAATGTGGAATTCAATGGAATGGATAAAAGAAAATACAGCAGAAAATGCAGTTATTACATCTTGGTGGGATTTCGGTTACTTGTTTGAGATTGCAGCTGATAGACAAGTTACTTTTGATGGTGGTTCTCAATCAGGAGAGCGTGCATTTTGGTTAGGTCAGGCCATGACGACGGATGATATGGATTTATCTGCAGGTATTTTTAGAATGTTAAATACTGAAGGTGGGAGAGCTGTTGAAGCATTAAACAATTACACTGATGGAGATACTGGTTTAAGTACGGATATTTTAATTGAAACTTTGCCTCTTGCTGCTGCGGATGCAAAATCTACAATGGTAGATAAATATGATTTAACCGATGCAGAAGCAAACCATGTAATACAATATTCTCATCCTGATAATCCAAGACCTACTATTTTTGTTGCAAGTTCAGATATGTTACAAAAAGCTGGTTGGTGGTCTTACTTTGGTAATTGGGACTTTGATAATCAAAATTCTACTAATTATCAGTATTATATTGCAAACCAACAATACACAGTTGAACCTAATTCAGCTGAAAAGATTCCTCTTATAACAGAAAGTGGAATTACATTTAATGTCGTTGTTGAAAGAGGCCAAGATAATAATACTACTTCAGCTTACACTGAAGCGGTTTATGCTGAAAACGGTAGTCAAATATATATAAATGATACTGCATACAACCCATTGAATATATCTCATTTAATTGTAGTACAAGATGGATATTTGGTTAAAAACGAGTCTATTAATGGAACAAAGGATGCTAATTATACATTACTATTAATGGTTAATGGTAATATCGTTTCACCTATTCTTATGAGTAATGAGTTGCAAAATTCAATGTTTACTAGACTATATCTTTTAGGAGGATATGGGCAGGATATTTATAAGAATGTACATATGGATACTGGTGTATCTCTTTGGGAAATACAGTTTAATAACACGGTTGCTGGTGGAGGATCTGGTAGTTCAACAAACACATCTAGTTCTACCACTAGTAAATAAAATTTTTAGTTAATGAAAATTCATTAACTTTTTTATTTTTTATTCTATTTTTAGTGATTTTATATGAGTATTGAGGAAAAAATTAAATCTATTGAAGAAGAAATTCAAAAAACACCTTACAATAAAGCTACTTCACACCATATTGGTAAATTAAAAGCTAAAATTTCTAAGTTAAAAGAAGAAGCTATTCAACGAAGTAGTTCAGGTACTAAAGGTAAAGGTTTTCATGTAAAAAAAAACGGGAGATGCAACAGCTGTTCTTGTTGGATTTCCTTCTGTTGGAAAATCTACTTTATTAAATGAAATTACTAATGCTGAGAGTAAGGTAGGGTCTTACCAATTCACAACATTAGATATCATTCCTGGAATTATGGAATATAGGAATGCTAAAATTCAAGTTTTTGATATTCCTGGAATCATTACTGGTGCTTCTGGTGGTAAAGGTAGGGGTAAAGAGATATTATCTGTAGCTAGAACTGCTGATTTGATAATTGTTGTTCTTGATACTCTCAATCCTCAACATTTAGATGTTATTTTAAAAGAACTTAGGAATATAGGTATTAGGCCTAATGAAAAGAAACCAGATGTTACAGTAAATCGTAAAAAAATTGGTGGAGTTCATGTTTCATCAACAGTTCCACTAACTCATTTAGATGAAAAAACAATAAGATCTATAATAAATGAATATGGTATGCATAATGCAGATATACTTTTTAGAGATGATGTTACTATTGATCAATTCATTGATGTTTTAGATAGAAATAAATCTTATGTTCCAATGTTAATTCTTTTAAACAAAGTAGATCTTGTAGATGAGCCATATTTAGAAGAAATTAAAAAAACAATTCCTGAGTTTATTCCTATATCTGCAGATAAAAATATGAATATTGATTTTTTAAAAGAACAGATATTTGAAAATTTAAATCTTATTAGAATATATTTAAAGCCTCAAGGCAAAAAAGCAGATATGGAAGATCCATTAGTTTTAAAGAAAGGATTGACAGTTATTCAAGCATGTGAAAAATTACACAGAGAATTTGTGAAAAATTTCAGACATGCAAAAATTTGGGGCACATCTGTTAAGTTTCCAGGTCAAAAAGTAGGACCAGATCATGTTCTTGAGGATGAGGATGTTTTAAGAATTATTCTTAAAAAGTGATTTTTTGACATTTAATAAAACGATTTTTATTACAGGTACACCTTGTGTTGGTAAAACATCACTCGCTTCATCCCTTTTCAATGAATTAAATAAAAATTATAAAGTTAAACTTATAAAAATAAATGAATTTGCAATCTCCAACAATTTAATTATTGGTAATGATCCTGATAAAGGATATAAAATCATTAACATTGAAAAATTAGATGAATATCTTCAAAAAGATTTTGAAAACTTCTTTAATCAAGAATTAGATTCTTCTAAAATAGTTATTGTTGAAGGACATATTTCTCATTTATGTTCTAATCCCGATTATGTTATTTCACTTAGATTAAATCCTGAAATCCTTCAAAATAGGTTAATGGATAGAAACTATTCTAATGAAAAAATTAATGAAAATTTAGAAGCAGAAGCATTAGGGATTTGTTCTCAAGAATCATATGAAATTCATAAAAATAAATTAAATGAGATCGATTGCTCAAATTTGAATTTAGACGATCTAACTAA
>JAJDHW010000085.1 GCA_030266405.1 Methanobrevibacter sp. OttesenSCG-928-I08 | reverse complement strand
TTATTAATAATAAAGGCCAATATAATCACCGAATTCAACGTAGCTTAAGTTATTTAAAAATCCCTAGTGAACTTGTTTCAAATGAATTGTCAATTGAAGAAATAGAAGCTAAAAATCCTAAAGGGCTTATTTTAGGAGGAGGGCCTTCTATTGAAGAATCTGGAAATAGTGAAGAATATGTAAAACACTTCGATATTCCAATTCTTGGAATCTGTTTAGGCCATCAAATAATAGCTAAAGCTTATGGTGGTGTGATAAATACTTCTTCTACTGAAAGCTATGCTCAAGTAGAAATTAACATTCTTAATGATTATAACTTATTTGAAAGTTTATCACCTTCAATGGAAGTTTGGTCTTCTCATAAAGATGAAGTTCAAGAAATTCCAAAAGATTTTGAAATACTTGCTAACTCATCATTATGCCAAGTAGAATCATTTAAACATAAAAATAAAGATGTTTATGGAATTCAATTTCATCCAGAAGTTCACCATACTCCAAAAGGAGATATAGTTTTTAATAATTTTAATAATATTTGCAATAAATAATTTAAAGGTGAAAATATGTACGATAATGCAGAAGATTTAAAAAATAAAGCAGTTGATAATAAACCAGGACTTAGAAAACAATATGTAACCATGATTTTTGGTGATGGAGACTATGATTTCAGAATTGCTGGAATCGGAGAGAAAGCTGTTAAAATTGAAAAATTCATTAAATATGATGATATTATAGATGCTATAAATAACGGTGCAGACAATGGTTTAGAAGCTGAATTAATGAGAATCATTGAAGAATACGAACCTGAAGCAGAAGAAGAATAAATAAAACTGGTTGAAAAAAATGTTAAGTCCAGAAGAATTTATTAAAGATGCAATTACCAAAATTAAAGATGAAATTGGTGATGAAAAAGCTATTATAGCTTTATCTGGAGGAGTAGATAGTTCAGTTTGTTCTGTTCTTGTAAAAGAAGCTATTGGTGATAATTTAATAGCTATTTTTGTAGATCATGGACTACTTCGCCAAGGAGAAGCCGAACAAGTCACTAATACTTTTAAAGATAAATTAAACTTTAATTATGTTGATGCATCTCAAGAATTTTTAAATGCTTTAAAAGATGTTGAAGATCCTGAAGAGAAAAGAAAAATTATAGGAAAAGTTTTTATTGATGTTTTTGAAAGAGAAGCAGAAAAAACTGATGCTAAATTTTTAGTTCAAGGAACAATAGCTCCAGATTGGATTGAAACTGAAGGAAAAATTAAATCTCATCATAACTTAGCCCTACCTAGTGGAATGGTTTTAGAAGTAGTTGAACCAATTAGAGATTTATATAAAGATGAAGTTCGTGAAATTGGTTTAGAATTAGGTTTAGATGAAAAAATTGTATATAGGCAACCATTTCCAGGACCAGGATTAGCTGTTCGTGTTATTGGCACTTTAACTCCTGATAAGTTAGATATTTGTAGGAAAGCTAATGGAATTGTTAGTGAAGAAATTGAAAAAGAAGGACTTAATGAAGATTTATGGCAATATTTTGCTGTTTTAACTGATACTAAAGTTACTGGAGTTAAAGGTGATCAAAGAGATTTTGGTTATTTAGTTGTTTTAAGACTTGTAAGTTCTACTGATGCAATGACTGCTTATATTCCAGAATTACCGTGGGAAGTCATAAGACGAATGTCTAAAAGAATAACCTCAGAAATACCTGAAGTTACACATGTTGCTTTATCTATAAGTGATAAACCACCAAGCACTATTGAATTTGCTTAAGATGTGAAAATTATGAATAACAAAACAAAAATATGCCCTAACTGTGGTGGGAAAATCCCTTTATCTGCAGAAAAATGTAAATATTGTGCTAATTGGGTTGATGATGAATATCGATTAAGTAATCATAAAAAATATAATTATGTTATTGAAGATATTTCACAAGAAAAAGTAGAATCTTCAAAAGAACAAGATTTACTTACAACCGAAACAATAGAAGAATCTAAAAGTAATATTTTCTCAAATGTTTTACCTATTAGAAGATTTTTCTTATTAATGTTTTTTACATTAGGTCTTTATGAATATTATTGGTATTATAAAAACTCTGATTTAATAAGCAAAGATAAAAATCCATTAGTTAGAACTATTTTATTCATAATTCCAATAGTAAATTGGTTTGCATATTACAGTTTACTAAATGATATTAATACTAAACTTAAAAAAAATAATTTACAAACTTTTTCTGTAGCTTGGAATGTACTATTTTATATATTTTCTCCAATTCTTGGATTTTGGTCACTTATAAATGTTCAAGAACATGTTAATGAATATTGGAGAATAGAAAACCCTGAATATCAAACAAGATTAAATTTTACAGATAGTGAAAAAGTAATAATGGCAATAATTCCATTAATTATGATTTTATTTATTTTATATATTACAATTTTTATTTCTTTATTAAATTAGTTATATTATGATTAAAACAAAAAATGCATATCTCCAGAAGCTAACCGAAAAAATGCAGATGAAATCTGTTAAAGTAGGGAAAGATTTAGAAGGAAGTACTCCTCCTTCAGTTTTTATTGGTCGTTGGAGTTATCCAAAAGTCTATGCTGGACCTATGATGGTAGCAGAAACTGGAGATACAGCTATTATGGATTCTCCAGAATCATGGATTAATGAGAAAAAATCTCAAGAAGATATAATTAATTACAGGATGAACCTTGTTAGAGGTAAACAATTAATTAAAATTGATGATTTAGATAATCCATTTATTGAAAAGCTTCAAGATATTTCCCTTGCATCAAAATCCATTGATAGTGAAGCAACTTTTGGTAAAAGACCAAGAGGTTCTCTTCTAACAGAAGATAGTATGCCTCATGGACCAAGTGCAGTTATTGAAAAATTTGATATTGATGCTGTAAGATGGGACAAACAACTTGAAAAAACTTATTATGATACTGATTTAAAAGCAAGTGATGCTGTAATAAATTTACATAATAAAGGAGTCCCCTTCTCAGCTATGCAAAAAGCTTTTTCTGTTGGAACAATAGGAACAAAAGAAAGAAGGAAATTAGTTCCAACAAGATGGTCTATTACTGCATGTGACTCAACACTTGCAAATATAATGCTTAAAAGAGTTAGGCAATATCCTCTTATTGATACTCATAGAGTTTATGAATTTTATAGTTTAAATAATTATTATGCAGTTATTTTACTTCCAATGGAATGGCAATATGAATGGATGGAAGCATTTATTAAAATTTTAGGAAAAGAAGAAATGATATTTTCTGATTATGAGAGAAACACAAATAAAAAAGAATATTCTTCAGTAGGTGGTTGTTATTACACTGCTAAAATGGCTGTTTTAGATAAATTAGAAAAAGAAAGAAAACAAGCTGGAGTAATAATATTAAGAGAAGCATATTCAGGATATGTTCCTTTAGGTGTTTTTAATGTTCGAGAAAATATTAAATATGCAATGAATAGTAAATTTAAAGAATTTGAAACCTTAAAAAATGCAATTGATTATGTATCAACAAAATTAAAAATACCTATTCATAAATATGTAAAACAAAGTGATTTACTTGAAGATTTACTTCATCATAAACAAACAACACTTGATATTTACTTTAAAAAAGGGAATTAAATGAAATTTTTATTTAAAAAACCATCAAAAGAAACTCAAATAGCTAAATCAAAAATAGCTTTAGAAAGTAATGAAGAGAATGATTTTGAAAAAATAGCTATTGATAAATTAAAAGCTATTACTAATCATCAACATTGTTATTTAACAAATAGTGGTAATGCAAGTATTTATTTATCTTTATTTTCAACACCTGAAAAATTATATATTCCTGATCAAGGTGCTTGGACTGGTTTTAAGCAAATTGCAAAAATCTTAAATAAAGAAGTTGAAATTATTAAAACAAATCAAGGTATAATAGATATTAATGATTTAAATTTAGAAAAAGATTCTACATTAATTTTAACAAGTTTTGCAGGTTATAGTGGAGAACAAGATATTAAAGCTATTTCAAGATATTGTCACGATTTAGATATTACACTTATTGAAGATGCTTCTGGTGGAATTTGTGATAATAAACACAAACTAGGAAATGGAAATTATTCTGATATAATTATAGGTTCAACTGGATCACCTAAACTTGTTAATGTAGGAAATGGAGGATTTATTACTTTTAATAATCCAGAACTTCTTGATAAAATTAAAATTCCTCATAAAATATGTAAGTGTGATGATATTACATCTTGTGGAATAGCAACTGAACTTGATTTTGCAGAAGATAATTTTAAAAAAATTACTGAAGCTTGTAAATATCTTAAAAATAATTTATATGATGTAATACATCCAGATAAAAGAGGACTTAATGTAATTATTAAATCAGATGTTCCTAAAGAATTAACTTGGGATTTAAAAAAAGAATTACCTTTAGATTATAAAAGCTTTTTTACAAAATGCCCTAATTATAATCGTGTAAAAGAAAAAGCAGTAGCT
>JAJDHW010000084.1 GCA_030266405.1 Methanobrevibacter sp. OttesenSCG-928-I08 | reverse complement strand
AAGAAATTGATAGTAGAGTAAGTATGGGACTTTCAGTTCCTAACATCTACTAATTAATTTTCTTTTTTTCTTCTTTTTTTTTATTTTTAAAATTAGTTTTTTTTATAAATATTATAATGTAGTGATTGTACATCCTTCTTTTTCAACAATCATTGTGTGTTCTTTTTGTGATACTAATCCTCCAGTTTTTTCTTTAAGAGTATTATGAGGATATATTGCCATTGATTCAGATAATTGTTTAATAGCTAAAGGTAATCTATGTTCATTAAATTCTTTTGTCAGCCATCTTCCTGAAAATGGCAGATTAGGATATGTGTTTTTTATATATTCTAAAACTTTTTTTGTCTGAGCCATTCTAAATGGTTTATTTTTTAAAAATGAAAAAATATAAGCTCCTGGAGCATCATTTACAAAACCTACTCCATTAGTTGCAAAAGGTTCAATAGCTAGTACTTGACCTTCTTTTAATTTAGTTGTATCATTATTATCAATGTTTGGAATAAATAGTCCTGCATGCAAATCCCATTGTTCTACACTGTGGCCTCCAAGATTTGTTATTGGATTTAATTTATATTCACTTATGGCTTCTTCAACAGCTTGACCTATTTTTCTAATTTCTACTCCTTCTCTAACAGTACTTATTGCAGCATCTAATCCTGCTTGAGAGGCTTCAATTATACCTTCTTCTAAAGCATAAATAAATAATGAAGAAACGATTCCTCCATCTTGAGAAACTTCTAGAACTCTTTTATCAGTAGCTCTAGCAGAAACTGCTTCTTTGTATGTACCTAATACCATCGTTTAACCTCCTATAAATTTAATTCCTTTTTAATTTGTGTTTCTGGTAACCATGATCTAGGACAGCTAACATAACATGACCCACATTTAATACATCTATCAGTATCAATATGAGGTCTTCCTTGAATCATTTCAATAGCTCTTGTTTGACAAGCAAGTCCACAAGTTCCGCAACCAGTACATAAAGCTTTATTCATTACACCATTTAATAAGTCACAACCACATGCAGTATCACAAGCTGCAATATCTAATGCAGGTTGTAAGTAATCCATGTCGCCATTAATTAATGCAACAACAGCTTTAGCTATCATTTCTGGAGCCACAGGACATCCAGGAAGTGCTAAATCAACTTTTACTAAACTGCTGATAGGTGGGAAAGATTCATGTTTAGGTTGAGCTTGTTGTCCTCCACGAGCATAGGTTGTGAAACAACCATTCATAGCACAAGAACCAAATGCACAAATCAATGCAGATTTTTCACGTGCTTTTAAAAGTTCTTTTACACTGTGCTCATCTTGGAGACAAACTGATCCTTCAATTAAACATAAGTCCATTTCAGGCATGTCCCATTCATCAACTAATGTTTGACCATAAACAATGTCGACCATATCAGTAAGTAAAGTAGCTAAAATATCGTAATTTTCGGTAAGTGATATACCGTCTCCAGTACATCCACTTAAATGAATATAACCAATACGTGGTTTAGTGGAAGCCGGTTTACTTTCAGCTTTTGGACTAGCAGGAGCTGTTTTAGTAGCTTTTTGTCCATTACCTTCTGCTTCGCCACCAAAAATTTCTTTAATTTTTGAAAACATTATAAAACCCCTATTTCTTTTAAAATCATATTAACTGCTTCAGGAATAGCTTTTTCAACAGGTTCAGTTAAACCCATTTCAACATCAGGTGCAGAGATTTCTCCAGGTTTACAACCAACAATGATAACTTCACAGTTTTCTGCAAGATCATGTAATGGTTCTTCGACTGGCCATGTGTGAACATTTTCATATGTTCCTTTTGGCATATCAAAAGGACTAAATATTTTTAAAGTTCCAGGTTCTGCATCAAACTGAACAACATCTACAACAATAAGTTTTTTCCACTTCTCATCTGGAAGAGAAAAAATGAAATGAGTTGCTCCAGTTCCTGCATCAATAAACATAGTTTCTTCAGGCATATCTTTATCTTCGAAATATTCTTCTAATTTTTTAATAACTGTTGGACCGAATCCATCATCTTTAAATAAGATGTTTCCACATCCAACTACTAAGGTCTCTGCATGATACGGCATAGTATTCCTCTTAAAGCACTTAGATATTCACCATTTCATTTTTTACAACGCTCTTATCTTCGTCGTCAACTACCATTACATGAGTAGCACAAGAAAGACATGGGTCATATGCTCTTATTACGTGTGGGCCTAATTCATGGGAAAATCCTTCAGTTGCTGGTCCCATAGTTGGTATATTCCAAGTTGTAGGAACAATAGCTGAATAATATTGGATAGCTCCATCTTTAACTTGTGCTATATGTACATCAGTACCTCTTGGTCCTTCAATAACACCTACACCCATTTTATTAGTTCCTCTAGGATCATAGTCAGCAAGTACTTGAGCTGAAGTGTTAATTTGATCTAAAGAATCTACTAACCAATTATAGTTAACTAACATTTCTTCTGCTCTTGCAACATGTTGAGCTACAACACCTTTATCTTTAAAGTTATGGAATTTTTCCATTCTAGCTCTAGGGCCTGTTTCTACATTTACGCCATCCCATAAAGGAATAACAGAACAAGCTTTTTTACCTATAGCTGGATCATCATACCATACTTCAGGTAAAACTTCTGAGAACTTATCAAAATTAAACCAATCATTATTTCCATAAGTACCATCACTAGCTAAAGCAGGTGCATCAACAACACCTAAATCTTTAGGTAATCCTTTCTCAAGAACTAAGTTTTTGATTAATTCAACATGTCCTTCTAAAACAGGTTTTAAATCTTTTATTCTCTGAACTAATTTATCTTTAGCAAGTGGAGAAATATTTTGAGCCATACCACCTACTCTTATATCAGATGGGTGTATACCTTCACCAGCAATCATGTCTACTACATATTGAACAGTTTTTCTAACAGTAGAAACACTGTTCACAGCATCTGCAAATAAGTTTTCAGGTACAAAATCCGCTGCAATTAAAAAGTGATGAATAGCTGCACTGTTAATATCGTGTGCTGCTAAAGTAGCCTCTCTTAATAATCTAGCATTTTTTGGTATTTCAATACCTAATGAACTATCAACTGCTTCAACTGAAGCTAAAGTATGTGGAATTGGACATACTCCACAAATTCTTTGACATAATACAGGTGCGGTTTCAGGACTTTTGCCTACAACCATCGTTTCCAAACCCCTAACTGGAGTAATACTAAGATATCTTCCTTTTGTTACAATCCCTTCATCATCGACTTCCATGACAAGTTCAGCATGGCCTTCCTGACGAGATGTAGGAGATATTACTATTGGACTATTCACATTTGTCACCTCATTTAAAATTAGAAACTAACAATATTATATATTATAGATACTATTAATAAAATTAATTTAAAAAAACAAAAAGAAAGATTTAAATAATAGAACATTTTCTTCTTAGATAATTAATCCATATTGCAATAATAAAATAACATTAAAAATTAAAATAAATGAATATTAATAGGCCAAATAGAATAAAATATGAATTAATAAGAATTAAATGAAAAATAAAACATGAATTTGTTTATAATAAATATTATTAGACAATATATTTAAGTAGTAAAAATTAAATATAATATACATTGCACAATAATCTCAAAAAATGGAGGTGTAATTTAAATGGAAAAATCTAATATAATTATTTCAGTTATAGTCGTTTTATGTATTGCTGCAGGAGTTACTGCTTATGGTTTAACTAATCCTGATGGAAATGTTTTTTCTAACTTAGCAGGACTTGATGGTGGCGGAAGTGATGGTTTAGGAAATAACACAGCAGTATCAAACAATGAAAGCACAGGATCAGGAAGCAATGGCGCTAGTTCAGGAAGTGGCTCAGGAAGCAATGGCGCTAGTTCAGGAAGTGGCTCAGGAAGTGGATCTGGAAGTGGCTCCGGAGGAGGAGTAAACTTTATAATTTCAGCTGCTGATGCTCAAGCAATTGTTAATGGCGTTATAATGGATGGAAATCATGCTGGAACCCCAGTTAGACAAGAAACTGGTTGGTATGTACCTGTATTGAATCAAAATAACACTGTTGTTGACGGAGTATTTGTTGATGGAAGAACCGGTTACACCAGCAGAGGATCATAGGATAATTATTTATCCTACTTTTTTTTATTTTTAAAAATCTTAAAAAGGTTACATATATATACTAAAAAAAATAAACTTGTAATATCTATTTTAATAAGGGCCGGTAGCCTAGTTGGATAGGGCGTCGGACTTCTAATCCGAAGGTCGGGGGTTCAAATCCCCCTCGGTCCGCTAAAACTATTTTTATAAATTAATAACTATTTTTAATACTTTTTAATTAAATCATACATAATTTTAATTTTACATGGGCTTGTAGCCTAGTCTGGAAGGGCGTAAGACTCCTAATCTTAAGATCGAGGGTTCAAATCCCTCCAAGTCCGTTTAAATTATTTTCTAAATATTCTTTATTTGTTGTAAATTAGAAAAATACATTACTCAAAATCTTAAATTCTGGATTTAATCAATTTAACCTCTTGTTTACCTTATTTCTTCCCCTAATATTATTTTAGGCATGGTTGTTAAACATCTATGAAATCTTTTAATGAAATTTTTTTCATTAGCCATTTTACAAATGTTACCATGTATTTCTTCATTTTCTAACTCCCAATATAAAACATAGCTTATTTTTCCCACTTTCCTTTTTAATCTAATTGGGGTTTCACCATTAATTACAGCTTCAAAATCTTTTTGCCTATGTGTTCTTTTAATATATTTAACA
>JAJDHW010000083.1 GCA_030266405.1 Methanobrevibacter sp. OttesenSCG-928-I08 | reverse complement strand
TTTTTCAGAATTAATTTTTTCGAGTTCTTCTAAAGAACAAGTAAATCTACATTTTGGAAAACCTTTACAACCTACAAAATCACCATATCTTCCAGAACGTTTTAATAATTCTTTTCCACAATCAGGACATGTTCCAACAACAACAGGATCTACACGTTTAACATTTTCTTTTCCACAATTAGGATCAAGACATGCATGTTGTCTTTGTTTTGCTTTTCCAAAAGAAATCATTGGAAGTCCGCATTTTTCACAAGTCTTTTTTAAGAAATTTGCTCCTTTAGGATAAGAATATGTAACTTCACAATCTGGATAATTAGAACATCCCACAAAATGACTTTTATTTCTTGGAGAGTATTTTATAACAAGATCTCCACCACAAGCACATTTACCAATAATTTGGCTTTGTTGATAAGCATCATATAAGTGTGAACCTATATCTGATTCATTTTTCTCAATGTCATCTAAAATTGATATAACTTCATCTTTTGCTCCAGAAATTACTTTATCTTTAGTGGTTTTATCATTATTAATTCCTTCTAAATCTTTTTCAAATTCTCGAGTTAGTTCTTCGCTAGTTAAATCTTTACAATACTCTCTTAAAGTATCTATAATGTTTTCACCAAGCTGATTAACCTCAATTTTTTTACCAGATATATATTTTCTATCATAAAGTTTTGCAATAATATCTGCCCTTGTAGCTTTTGTTCCAAGTTCTCTTTTTTCAAGTTCTTTAATTAAAGAAGCTTCATTATATCTATTTGGAGGTTTAGTTTCTTTTTCTTCAGATATAATTTCCTCAACAGCTATAATGTCTCCTTCAGCAATATCTGGAAATTCATCATTATCTACTTTTTTAAATGGATAATGGCTTAACCACCCCATATGATAAACTCTTCTTCTTTTAAATGAAAAAATCTCATTAGCTATATTTAATTTAGTTTTCATTGATTCAAATTTAGCATCTTCACAGAAAACACTTATAAATCTATAAACAATTAATTCATATATCTTACGATCATCATCTGATAGTTTATCTGGAACTACGCCTGTTGGATGTATTGCAGGGTGCGCAGCATCTTCTTTTTTACCTTCATTTGGTTTTAACTTAGAAGGCATTTCAGATATATGTTTTTTAAATTCATCATTTTTAGAAAGCTGAGTAAGAATCTTTTTAAATTCCAAACTTTCAGGAAGTTTTTGTGAAGAAGTACGTGGATAAGATGTAAAACCTTCAGTATATAAGTTTTGAGCAATCACCTGAGTTTTCTTTGGAGAAAATCCAAATACATTATAAGCTTCAGATTGTAATCCTCCTAAATTAAAAGGAATTGGAGGTTTAGTTACAGTTTTAGATAATTTAATATCTTCAACTAATGCATCTTCACCTTGACATTTATTAAAAACTTTTTCCGCCTTTTCTTTATCAAAAATATTACCTTCATTATATTCAGCTAAAATATCTCCTTTTAATAAAGCTTTAATTGTCCAAAAAGGTTCTGGAATAAATTTTTTAATTTCTTTTTCTCTATCTACTAAAATAGATAATGTAGGTGTTTGAACTCTTCCTGCAGATAATCTTAAAAACCTTCTTTTAGCAGTTCTAACTGATTTCATTAAAGCTCTTGAAATATTAACTCCAAAATAAAAATCAAGTATATGTCTTGCAATACCACTATCTACTTGATGCATATCTAAATCTATTTTGTTTTCATATGCTTCGAGAATATCTTTTTTTGTTAATGTAGAAAATTTCATTCTTGAAACATTTTTTAAAGAGTTTTCGCCAGATGCAAATTTTAAAGCATTAAATCCAATAAGAGTTCCTTCTATATCATAATCGCATGCATGAATATAAGAATCTGCACCTTTAGAGAATTTTTTAATTGCAAGAGCATAATCTTTAACATATTTTTTATTTTTATCAAGCTCATATAAAGGAGCCCAATGTAAGTCAAAAAAAACTGGTTCTTTAGGGTTGTCTGGAGTTAATGAATATAAATGACCAACAGCTGATAAAATAGTAATTTCTTTATTTTCTTCTTCAATTTTCCAATAAGCTACTTTTTTATTGTATTTGTACTTTTTAGCTTTATTTGATAGAGCCTGAGCTATTTTTTCTGCAGATTTAGGCTTCTCACAAATTATTACTTCGTGCATATTGTCCTCCATGATTAATTATAGTGTGTATAATATTCAGTATATAATATATAAACTAGCCACATATTATAAAAAATAATAGTATAAAATAGTTTCCATACATCATATATAAAATAATGTATTTATAAAAAATGATTAAAAATAGTTAAAAATTAAAAAAAAAGAGTTATTTTGGATTTTCTTTGTAAAATCCAAAAAAATTACTGCAATAGTCACAAATAGGATATTTGTCATAACGATAATAACTTGCATCATCTGCATTTATGTCGAATTTTTTTCCACATAAATAACAAACTTCTATTTTTTCATTATTTTCGTCATGTACTTCATTATCCATATTCAGACCATTTATATTAAAATTGTTTATCCAATATTATATTTTTGTAAAAGTAAAAGCTCGTCAGTAGAAAGTTTTTTACCATTTTTAAACTTGTCAAAAATAGCTTCAGCTCTTTCTTTTTCTTCACGATTTTTACTACCATTAGAACCGGATTGTTTATCAGATTTTCTTCTTCTAGGTTTTTGACTTCCAAGTTTTTTATTAATAACGTGTATTTCGCCTAAAACCTTTTTGAAATCCTCATGTTTAGCAGAAGCGTTCTTTCTAGCATCAATGAATTGTTTATGTGCATCATCTGCAGCAGTTCTTATTTCATCAGTTTGTTTGAAATAAACTAACATGTTTTCATGTGCTTCTTGAGCTCTTTCTGAAAGTTCAACAACTTTAGCATGGTGTTCTTCAGAAGCTGTTTTAAGATCTTGAGCTTCTTCTTTTACGGTTTCATCTTCATGAATATCCATTAATTGTTTTCTCAAATCATTTGCATTTTTAACAAGTTGATTTTCTTTTTTAATGTCTAAAACACGAGTTTCAATAATTTTATCGATTTTTTTAATTTCATTTTCGATTTTAATTTTATCGCGTTTACCAGAAGACCATTCTAAGTTTTTAAGTTTATTGTTCACATCATTACGTAATTTTTTAGCAGCTTCAACTTCTTTATTGATTTCATTACGTTCATTTCTGTATTCAATAGCTTTATTTAACTTTTCTTTGAGAGAATCATTTAATTCATCACGAATTTTACGTTGTTCTTTTGCAATTTTATTAAATTCTTCTCTTTCATCAGCAATTTCAGAAATAAGAGCTTCTCTTTCATTTTTCTGATCTTTAACACCTTCCATGGTATCTGCAAGATCAAAATCAGGAACAGGTAAATCATCTTTTTTGGATTTTTTATTATCTTTAGATGGTTTTTCATCTTCAGAATTAGTGGTTTCTTCTTCAGTTTTTTCCTCAGTAGTAGCTTCGTTTTCAATTTTTTCTTCAACTTCAGCAGTTTCAGCAGCTTGTTTCTCAGGAGATTCTGAATCTTCATTTTCGAGATTTTTAATAGCTTTTTCTACAGGAGGTTCTTCAACTTCTTCAACAACTTCTTCTTCAGCAGATTCAGTAGTTTGCTCTTCAGAATCATCAGAAGATTTATTTTCTTCAATAACTTCTAAAACTTTAGTTAAATCTTTATCTTCAACAATTACATCAGCAATTTCTTTTAAAGAAGGTTTAGCATTAAAAGCAATACCGCATTTAGCTACTTCTATCATAGAAATATCATTTGCACCATCACCAACAGCAATTACTTCATTTAATGAAATATCTTTATCTTCAATAAGAGATTTAAGAACATCTACTTTATGACCACTAACTAAAGGACCAGTTACTTCTCCAGTTAATTTACCATCTTCTTCAGTTAAAGAATTAGTGAAAACATAGTCAACACCAAGTTTATCTTTAATTTGATCAGCAATGATGTCAAAACTACCACTGATAATAGCTACTTCGTAACCATCATCTTTCAAGGTTTTAATAGTTTCTTCAGCACCTTCCATTAATGGAAGATCTTCAGCTATTTTTTTAACATCTTCTACGGATACACCTTCAAGAAGTTTAACTCTATCTTTAATAGATGTTTCAAAGTCAATTTTACCTTGCATAGCGTTTTCAGTTATTTCTGAAATCTTATCTTCTACATCGTTTAATTTTCCAATCTCATCTATTGCTTCACCATCAATAATAACATTATCTAAGTCAAATACTATAAGTTTAATCAATCATACCACCAATTATATTAAATCCAACTCACGTAGTCTGTCATAAGCTCTTTCTACACCAAGCTTAGCATCACTACGTGTTTTTGCTCCAGTACATACAACTTTACCAGAACCAAATAATAATAAAACGACCTTAGGGTCAGCTAATCTGTATACTAAACCTGGAAATTGTTCAGGTTCATATTCAGTATTTTCAAGCTCTAAAGCCACTGCTTCCAAATTTAGTGTGGATTCTAAATTTGCTGAAGCTACAATATTTTGTATAATAATTTCAAATTCATGAGGAATTTCAGTATCTATTGTCCTCATTAAATCCACAGTTTTTTTAATAGCTAACTTTGAATCTTCTATAGATTTTGCGCCAGTACATACTAATTTACCAGAGCTAAAAATCAAAGCTGCAGTTTTAGGATCTTTAAGTTTAAAAACTAATCCAGGAAACTGTTCACGATTAAAATCAACGTTTTCTAGTGCTTTTGCAACATCAGTGAGAACTATATCTTTACCAATACTGGCAGAAGATACTATATTCTCGATTTTTATGTCAACATTAGTCAATTTAGTAACCTCCAATTATCTTTTAAAAAAAGTAAGTAAAGAATTAGAAAAAATAAG
>JAJDHW010000082.1 GCA_030266405.1 Methanobrevibacter sp. OttesenSCG-928-I08 | reverse complement strand
GAAGATAAGATTGATTTTGATAAATTAAAAAGTATTTTAGGTGATGCTGTTGATGAAGATGAAGATAGATATAATTTTACATGGCATGGGAAAAAACAAGCTATTGCTGAAGCACAAAAACCTTCAACTGGAACTTTAAGACCATGCAAAGAAGAAAGTAAAAATTGGGATACTACTGAAAATTTATATATTGAGGGAGATAATTTAGAAGTTCTTAAATTACTTCAAAAATCATATTATGATAAAATAAAGATGATTTATATTGATCCTCCTTATAATACGGGAAATGATTTTATTTACAATGATGATTATAAAGATAATTTAGAAAATTATTTAAAATTAACAAACAATGTTGATGATGATAATAATAAAATAACTACAAACTTTGAAACAAATGGGAGATTTCATACTAAATGGTTAAATATGATATATCCTCGACTAAAATTAGCAAAAAATTTATTAAAAGATGATGGTGTAATTTTTATTAGTATTGATGATAATGAAATAGATAATCTTAAAAAAATTTGTGATGAAATTTTCGGTGCAAGTAATTTTATTGCACATATAAATAGAGTTACTAGTAAAGGATCAAAAAGTGATTCAAAATTATTTATTTCAGATAATGATTATATATTAGTTTATTCTAAAAATAAAGATTTTGTGAATTTTAATAAAATCAAACGAAAAAACTTAACAAAATATCCAAAATCTGATAAAATTGGTGACTATAAATTACGTAGTTTAGAAATGAAAGGTGGTGGCGGTGAAGATTCATTGAACGATCGCCCAAATATGGGATATTCAATATATTATAATCCTCAAAATAATAAATACGAATTATTATTTGATTATGATTTGAATCAAAACCCTGTTTATAAAAAACCAAATTTAAATCTAATAAATAACGGATATATATGTATTAGACCTAAATCAACAAACGGAAAATTAGGAAGATGGCGCTGGTCTAGTGACAGATTTTTTAAAAAAATTGATGATATTGAAATCGATGCGAGTAAAAAAAGAGCATATACAAAGGATAGGAAAAAAAATTTCATTGAACAATCTCCTAATTGTAATTTAGAGATACTTAATTCATTAGGCACAAAAGAAATTTCAAATATATTTCAAAATAAGATTTTTGACTTTCCAAAGCCAACTAAATTAATTGAATATTTATTGCAAATTATAATTGAAAAAAATGATATCATACTAGATTTTTTTGCAGGATCATCAACTACTGCAGAAGCTATTATTAATTACAATTCAAAAACAAATGATAATCATAAATTTATAATGGTGCAGTTACCTGAAATAACTGATATTAACTCGAACGCTTTTAAATCAGGATATTTCAATATTTGTGAAATTGGTAAAGAAAGAATCAGAAGAGCTGGAGATAAAATTTTAGAAGAATCTGAAAACAAAGATGTAGATATAGGATTTAAAGTATTTAAATTAGATTCATCTAATCTACAAAAATGGAATCCTAATTATGATAATTTAGAGCAAACATTAATAGACAACACCAATAACATTATTGAAGGTCGCTCAGAAGAAGATTTAATCTATGAAATAATGTTAAAATATGGTATTGATTTAACTTTACCAATTAAAGAATACTCAACTAATGAAAATAAAAAAATTTACTCTATAGGATTTGGAACTCTATTAATTTGTTTAAATAATAATATAACTCAAGAAATAGCTAATGATATTTTAAAAATAAAAAATGAATTAAAACCTGCACAAATGAGAGTAGTTTTTAAAGATAATGGATTTAAATCAGATAGTGATAAAACCAATATTAAAGAAACTTTAAAAACAAATAATATTGATGAATTTGTAACAATTTAGGAGTTTAAATATGAAACTTAAATTTAATTCTAATTTAGATTATCAAAATGATGCAATAGCTGCAGTAACAGATTTATTTGAAGGGCAAAATTCTTTAATGTCATATTTTACTGTTGAAGGACAGGTATCTTTAGATGAAACAACACAAGGTGTAGCTAATAGATTAGATATTAGTAATGAAGATATTTTAGAAAACTTAAGAAAAATACAAGTTAAAAATAGAATTAGTCCCAGTGAAGTTTTAAAATCTAGAGATTTTAATATTGAAATGGAAACAGGAACTGGTAAAACATATGTTTATTTAAAAAGTATTTTTGAATTAAATAAAAAATATAATTTTACTAAATTTATTATTGTTGTACCTAGTTTAGCTATTAAAGAAGGTGTTTATAAATCTATAGAAATTACAAAAGAACATTTTAAAGGATTATATGATAATGTGATATATGATTATTTCATTTATGACAGTCAAAAATTAGAACAAGTTAGAAATTTTGCAGTTAATAGTAATATTCAAATAATGGTTATAAATATTGATGCATTTAGAAAAAGTTTCACAGATCCTTCTAAAGAAACAAAAGCAAATATTATTCATAGACCTAATGATAAATTAAATGGTTTAAAACCTATTGAGTTAATTCAAGAAACAAATCCTATTGTAATTATTGATGAACCTCAATCTTCTGCTTCTACTGATAAAGCTAAAGAAGCTATTAAATCTTTAAATCCTTTAACTACTTTACAGTATTCTGCTACTCATAAAGAAATTCAGAATTTAGTTTATAAATTAGATGCAATTGATGCTCATGAAATGAATTTAGTTAAACAAATCGAAGTAGCTTCTTTTGAATCATTAGATTATCATAATAAAGCCTATTTAAAATTAGTTTCTGTTGATAATAAAAAATCTCCAATTACTGCTAAAATTGAATTAGATTCTATTCAAAAAGGAAATGTTAAAAGAAAAACTGTAACTGTTCGCCAAGGTGATGATTTATCTAGTAAAAAACTTGCAAACAGAGATATTTATGAAGGTTATGTTGTAAATGAGATTTACTGCGAAGAAGGTAATGAATATGTTGATTTTACAAATAGGCCAGATACTTTAACTATTGGTAAAAAAATTGGAGATATTGATGATTTGAGAGTTAAAAGAGCTCAAATTAGAAAAACTATTGAAGAACATTTAGAAAAAGAAGTTAATTTAAATAGTAAAGGAATAAAAGTTTTAAGTTTATTTTTCATTGATAAAGTTGCAAATTATAGGTTTTATGATGCAGATGGAAATCCACAAAAAGGAGTTTATGCAGAAATTTTTGAGGAAGAATATAATAACTTAATTCAAAAACCAAAATATCACACCCTAACTGAAAATTTATATAAAGATATACCTGTTGAAGAAGTTCATAATGGTTATTTCTCACAAGATAAATCTGGTAAAAAGAAAGGTCAATTTAAAGATACAAAAGGAAATACAATTGCAGATGATGACACTTATAATTTAATTATGAGAGATAAAGAAAAACTTTTAAGTTTCAATAGTAATCTTAGATTTATCTTCTCACATTCTGCACTTAAAGAAGGTTGGGATAATCCAAATGTTTTCCAAATTTGTACGTTAAATGAAACCAAATCTTCAATGAAAAAACGTCAAGAAATAGGAAGAGGACTTAGACTTTGTGTTAACCAAGAAGGGTCTAGAGTTAAAGATAATAAAATCAATACTTTAACTGTTATGGCTAATGAAAGCTATGAAAACTTTGCAAAAAGCTTACAAACTGAAATGGAAAAAGAAGAAGGTATAAAATTTGGTCTTATTGAAAATGATATTTTTGGATATATAACTAAAAAGAACAATAAAGGAGAATATGAACCAATTGGAAAACAAGGTTCTATGACTATATTTAATTTCTTTAAAGAGAAAAAATACATTGATGGTAAAGGCAAAGTTCAAGAATCTTTAAAATTAGCTATTGAAGAAGGTACTGTTGAAGTTCCAGAACGCTATGAAGATATAAAACCACAAATTATTGAAGTTGCAACAAAAAGATCTAAAAATGTACCTGTTAGAAATGCATATGATAAACGTAAAGTAAAAGTAAACAAAGAAGTTTACTTAAGTCCAGAATTTAAAGAGTTTTGGAATAAAATTAAACATAAAACTACATATTCTGTTGATTTTGATACTGATGAATTAATTATTAAATGTTCAGAAGAATTAAATAAAGAATTAGATATCCAATCTCCTAAATTATTATATACAAAAGCAGGTGTAACTGTTGATGTATCTGGTGTAAATGTTTCTGCAGGTGGAAGTGTTACAGTTGATTCACAAGAATATGAAGTTGCATTACCTGATATTATTACATTTTTACAAAATGAAACATATCTAACAAGAAAAACTATTGTTAAAATTTTAATTGAAAGTAATACTTTAGACCAATTTAAAAAGAACCCACAAGAATACATGGAAGAAGCTTTAAAAATCATTAACAGTCAATTAAATCAAATGTTAATTGATGGTATAAAATATACAAAAACTGATGATTATTATGCTCAGGAATTATTTGAAGATTCTGAATTATTTGGTTATTTAGAAAAAAATATGTTAGAAAGTGAAAGATCTGTATATGATCATGTAATATATGATTCTAAAATCGAAGAAGAATTTGCAAAAAGATTAGAAAAAGATGAAAATGTATTAGTTTATACAAAATTACCTGGATGGTTTAAAGTTAGAACTCCTATTGGTAATTATAATCCTGATTGGGCAGTTTTAATTGAAAATGATGGTCAAAAGAAAATGTATTTTATTGTTGAGACAAAAGGAACTAAATATAAAGATTCTCTAAGACCAACAGAATCCAATAAAATAAAATGTGGAAGAAAACACTTTGAAGCATTAGATTCTGGTGTTGATTTTAAAGTTACAAATAGATATACGGATTTTATAAGAAGCATTTGAGGTTATAAAAGTGCCAATTATAGAAAATTTTCTAGATTTTCCTGATAAATGTAGTTTAGGGAATTTTATTCCTAAAAACTCATTTTATGAAAATAATATTCTTAATTCTAAAGATAAAAAGATTTTCACAGA
>JAJDHW010000081.1 GCA_030266405.1 Methanobrevibacter sp. OttesenSCG-928-I08 | reverse complement strand
TATATATTTTTTCAGTGATTCTATGAAAAGTGACAACATAAAAAAAGGAATTCAAAGAGCACCACACAGATCTCTACTTAGAGCTTGTGGTCTAAGAGATGATGACTTTAAAAAACCATTTATTGGAATAGCTAATAGTTTTACAGATATTGTTCCAGGACATATCCACCTTAGAGAATTAGTTGAACATGTAAAAGATGGAATAATAGCTGCTGGAGGAATACCATTTGAATTTGATACAATGGCTATTTGTGATGGAATTGCAATGAATCACGAAGGTATGAAATATTCCTTACCTTCAAGAGAAATTGTAGCTGCTACAGTTGAAAGTATGGTAAAAGGCCATAGTTTTGATGGTATTGTTTTAATGCCAAGTTGTGATAAAGTTGTTCCAGGAATGCTTATGGCTGCTGCAAGAGTTAATATTCCTTCAATTGTTGTAACTGGAGGCCCAATGGTTCCAGGAGTTTATAAAGGGAAAAATGTAGATTTAATTAGTGTTTATGAAGCTGTTGGAGAATTAGCTGCTGGAAAAATCACAGAAGAAGAAATTGAAGAACTTGAAAAATGTGCTTGTCCTGGAGAAGGAAGTTGTTCTGGTTTATTTACAGCAAATACAATGGCATGCATTACTGAAACTATGGGAATGAGCCTGCCAATGTGTGCAACAACACATGCAGCTGATGCAAATAAGAGAAAAATAGCTAAAACTTCTGGTGAGAGAATTATTGAAATGGTAAAAGAAGATTTAAAACCAACAGATATAATGACTCAAGAATCCTTTTATAATGGAATAGCTGTTGATATGGCTCTTGGTGGTTCAAGTAATACTGCATTACATATTCCTGCAATAGCTAGTGAACTTGAAAAAAGTGGTGTTAAGGTAGATTTAGATTTATTTGATGAAATAAGTAAAAATGTTCCACACATTGCCCTTATATCACCTGCTGGTGAAGATACCATGTTAGACTTACATGAAGCTGGTGGAATTCCTGCAGTTTTAAAAACATTAGAATCAAAAATTAACACAAATGTGATTACCTGTACTGGAAAAGATATTAAAGAAAATATAAAAGATACAATAGTTAAAAACACAGAAGTTATTCATCCATTAGATAATCCTGTACATGAAGAAGGAGGAATAGCTGTTTTAAAAGGAAATATTGCTCCAGATGGTTCAGTTGTAAAACAAGGCGCAGTAGCAGAAGATTTAATGCATCTTAAAGGTCCTGCAAAAGTTTATAATAGTGAGGAAGATGTAGTTGAAGGCATTTTTAACCATGAAATAAAAGAAGGAGACATTGTTGTAATTCGATGCGAAGGTCCAAAAGGAGGGCCAGGAATGAGAGAAATGTTAAATCCAACTTCAGCTATTGTAGGTCTTGGAATAAAAAATGTTGGACTTATCACTGATGGAAGATTTTCAGGTGGAACACGCGGGCCATGTATAGGGCATGTATCTCCAGAAGCAAAGTCCGGTGGGCCAATAGCAGCTATAGAAAATGGAGACATTATTGAAATTGATATAAAAAATAGATTAATTAATGTAGATTTAACTGATGCAGAAATTAAAGAAAGAATAGCTAAAGGTAATTTACCTGATAAAAAAGTTGATGGTTGGCTTAATATATATAGACAACAAGTTTCATCAGCAGATAAAGGAGCTATATTAAGATAGGACTGTTTATAATGAATAAGTATTTCAAAAAAATACCAAAACTAGGTTTTGGTTTGATGAGACTACCAATGATTGGTGAAGAAATAGATATTGCCCAAACTCAAGAAATGGTAGACTTATTTATTAAAAAAGGATTTACTTATTTTGATACAGCTTATCTTTACCACAATCAAAAATCAGAAGAAGTTATTAAAAAAACATTAGTAGATAAATATTCTAGAGATAAGTTTCAATTATCATCAAAATTACCTGCATGGATGGCTAAAAGCGGAAAAGAAGCAAAAAATATGTTTAAAACTTCTTTAAAAAGAACTGGTGTTGATTATTTTGATTTTTATTTACTACATAATCTAGGAGAAAATCGAACAGAAGCTTTTGATAATTATGATATTTGGAATTATCTTCTTGAGAAAAAAGAAGAAGGTTTTATAAAACATTTAGGATTTTCATCCCATGCAAAAGCAGTCGAATTAGATGAAATTCTAAGAAAACATCCTGAAATGGATTTTGTACAACTTCAAATAAATTATGCTGATTGGGAAAGTGATGCAATACAATCAAGAAAATGTTATGAAGTTGCAAGAGCACATAAAAAACCAATTATAATTATGGAACCTGTAAAAGGAGGAGCTCTTGTAAAATTACCAAAACAAGTAGAAAAGATATTTACAAATGCAGAACCTAATCAAAGTCTTCCATCATGGGCACTTAGATATGCAGCATCATTTGATAATGTCATAACTGTACTAAGTGGAATGGGTACAATTAATCAGATGAGAGAAAATATTTCAATTATGGAAAATTTCAAACCATTAAACTCTGAAGAAATTGAAACAATAGAAAAAGCAAGAGATGAACTTAAAAAAATTCCACAAATCCCATGTACTGACTGTGATTATTGTCTTGAAGAATGTCCTAAAAATGTAGCTATTTCTAATATTTTTAGAGTAAATAATGATTATCTTGTTTATAATGATATATATATGGCTAAAGGAAAATATTATTGGGAAACATTAAATGTAGGTAAAGCTTCTGATTGTGATGAATGTGGAAATTGTGAAAAAATATGTCCTCAAAACATTCAAATAATCACAGAACTTAAAAAAAGTGCAAAACTTTTAGAATAATTTTTAAATAGAACTTTTATTAAATAATTAAATATATAACGAGGAATTTTGATGAAAATTTTAAAATATGAAGATATAGAGCTAGAAAAAACTGTTTTACGTTCTGGTGAAGATGTTAGTAGTATAATCCCTATAGTTTCAGATATTTTAGCTAATATCAAATCATCAAAAGATAAAGCTGTAAAAGAATATACTGAAAAATTTGATAATGTAAAAATTACTGATTTAAAAGTTTCAAAAGAAGAAATTGAAGAAAGTTATAAAAACATAGATAAAAACCTATTAAATGCTCTTAAAAATGCCTCAGAAAATATTGAGAAATTCCACAAAGAAGAAATTCCAGAGGAATGGAATATTGAAATTAAAAAAGGAATTACTGCAGGACAAATCATAAGACCAATAAATAGTGTAGGTTGTTATATTCCCGGAGGAAGAGCTGCTTATCCTTCAACAATTTTAATGACTGTAATACCTGCTAAGATTGCAGGAGTAGATAAAATAATCTGTTGTAGCCCTCCTCAAAGTGATGGAAAAATAATGGATGCAATTGTAGTTGCTGCAGACTTGGCTGGAGCAGATGAAATATACAAAGTTGGTGGAGCTCAAGCTATTGGAGCTATGGCTTATGGGACTGAAACTATTCCAAAAATTGAAAAAATAGTAGGTCCTGGAAATATATTTGTTACAGCTGCCAAAAAACTTGTTTATGGAGATGTAGATATTGAATTTCCTGCAGGACCATCAGAAGTTTTAATAATAGCTGATGAAACTGCAAATCCAGAATTTATAGCATATGATATTTTATCTCAAGCAGAACATGATCCCAATGCATCTTGTTTTTTAGTTACAAATTCTTTAAAACTAGCTAATGAATCTAAAAATGAAATTTTAAATAAAACTAAAATAGCTCAAAGAAAAGAAATTATTGAAGAATCACTTTTAAAATATGGAAAAATAATTGTAACAAATACATTAGAAGAAGCTGTTGAAGTTAGTAATGAATATGCCCCAGAACATTTGATTATTGCAACAGAAAATAATGAAGCTATTTTAGAGCAAGTTAAAAATGCAGGATCAATATTTTTAGGGAATTATTCGCCTGTAGCTTGTGGAGATTATGGTTCTGGAACTAACCATGTATTACCTACAGCAGGTGGGGCTAAAATGTATTCTGGATTATCAACAGAAGATTTTATCAAAAAACCAACTGTTCAATCTATTACAAAAGAAGGTTTAGAAAATTTAAAAGATATTTGTATTCCAATAGCTGAATATGAAGGTTTTTATGCTCATGCGGATTCAATAAAAGTCAGATTAAAAAAATATTGAGATAAATATGAATAATAGCTGGAATATTTTTAATAAAAAATTTATCATTAAAACAATAATACTATCAATAATATTTGCTACATTATTAGAATTTTATATAATTCTTGTGGAAAATTCTGTCATATTATCAAATATTGGTGAATTAAATATTTTAGGAATTATTTTTTCTTTATTTTCAATTAAGCATTTTATTTTATTTTTTAGTATTTTTTTAATGATATTTCTTTTATTTTTAGATTCCAAAATTAGAACGAAGTCATTGAACTTTTTATATAAATATCGCTTCATATTAGGAGGGCTAGCACTTATTATTTCAGTATTATTAGAATTACATGGTTCCTCAATAGCTGAGTTAAATATTTCAAATTTAGAACATAATCCTTTATTTGGAATATCAAGACCTATACGATCTGATGAATATAATGTAAATACTATGTTAGCATTTTCTCAATATTTTAATGAATTTGGTTATTTTTCAAATATTATAAGAGGTAGTCCTACTGATATGTTTATAATTTATGGACAACCTGTATTAGACATTGCTGTAATATTTCGCCCATTTCATTGGGGTTATTTGTTTCTTTCACAAGGAAAAGGATTATCTTTCTTTTGGGTTGGACGTTTAATTATATTATTTTTAGTTTCATTTGAAATGGGAATGATATTTACTAAAAAAAATAAAATACTTTCATTAGCATATAGTTTACTTATAACCTTTTCTCCTTTAGTGCAATGGTGGTTTGCAGTTAATGGATTAGTCGAAATGCTTATTTTTGGACAATTATCATTAATATTAATTAATTTTTATACTCAAACAAATGACTATTATAAACGTTTATTATATAGTTTAGTTTTAATT
>JAJDHW010000080.1 GCA_030266405.1 Methanobrevibacter sp. OttesenSCG-928-I08 | reverse complement strand
TTTGAAAAAGCTTGGATTGAATCTAAAAATTTAGTAAAAGAACCTCATCCAGATAATAGCTATCCTAAACTTAAATATAATATTGGTCAATCACATGTACTTTATGACACTTTAAGTAAATTAAGAGAAGCTTATTTAAGATTAGGTTTTAGTGAGACAGTTAATCCTCTTTTTATTGACGAATCTCATGTTCATAAACAGTTTGGTAAAGAAGCTCCAGCTGTATTAGATAGATGTTTTTACCTTGCAGGATTACCAAGACCAGATATTGGAATTGGAATGGATAAAATAGAAGAAATTGAAAATTTAGGAATTGAATTAAGCGAAGAAAAAATAAATTCATTGAAAGATGTTTTTAGGTCTTATAAAAAAGGTACTGTTGATGGAGATGATCTTGTACTTGAAGTAGCTAATTCTCTAGAAGTAAGTAATGAATTAGGCCTTAAAGTTCTTGAAAAGGTTTTCTATGAATTATATCAATTAGAACCAATAGCTCAAAAAACTACTTTAAGAAGCCATATGACTTCTGGATGGTTTATATCTTTAGAAGAAATGTGCAAACATCCAAATCTTCCAATTAAAGCTTTTTCGATTGATCGTTGTTTTAGAAGAGAACAAAAAGAAGATTCAAGTCATTTAATGACATATCACTCAGCATCTTGTGTAATTGTAGATGATGAAGTAAGTCTTGATACAGGTATGGCAACATCAGAAGCTCTTTTAGAGTTTTTTGGATTTTCTAAATTTAAATTCCTACCTGATGAGAAGAAATCAAAGTATTATATCCCAGATACACAAACAGAAGTTTATGGTTATCATCCAAAACTTAAAGAATGGGTTGAAATAGCTACTTTTGGATTATATTCACCAATAGCTCTTTCAAAATATGGAATTAATCAAGAAGTTATGAATTTAGGTTGTGGTGTTGAGAGAATAGCTATGGTTTTAAGTGGAGCTCAAGATATTCGTAAAATGGTTTATCCTCAAATTTATAAAAAATTCACATTAACAGATAGAGATCTTTCTACAATGCTTTCATATAATTATTATCCTGTAACAGATGATGGAATTAATTTAATGAATAATATTAAAAACACTTGGGCGAAAAATGCAAGTATAAAATCTCCATGTTCTGTTAATGTATTTGATGGTAATTTTTTAAATAATGAAATAAGTGTAGAAGCTGTTGAAGAAGAGGAAAATACAGCTTTACTTGGTCCTGCTTATTCAAATGAAATATATATTTATAATGGAAACATACTTGGAATTCCAGCATCATATAAAGGAGAATATGAATATATCTCAAATGAAGCAGATAAAATTTTAGAAGATTCCTATAAAGAAAATGGTGATGATAGATTATTAGTTAAAGCTATTAATAATGGAATTCCCACTAATATTAAATTTTATGAACCATTAGCTGCTTTAACTGCATATAAAATTGAAGAACTTATTGTGTCTGGTGGAGAAGATTCAAATTATAGAAGCACAATAGCTAGATCATTATCAGACATTAATTTAAAAATTGATGATACTGCTATGAGATACATTAATAATGAAAATAAGATTATTGATATAAGAGGACCTATATTTTCTACTATAAATGTCTCTATAAAATAAGTAAAGTGAAAATAAGGAAAGAATTAATTAAATATTATCAAAGTAAATTATATACTTATTAAAATATTGAAGGTAATTTCATGGAAATTGATGGAAAAGTAACTACAGGTTTTGGAAAAGGTGCTCATTTTTTATCTCAGGAATTTTATTTGAAAAATTTTAGAAAAAACTTAGGCTTTGAGCCATATCCTGGAACTTTAAATATAACTCTTTCAGAAAAATGCTTAAATCAAATTAATGAAATTAAAAAAAATTGTAATAATATTATAAAAGGCGAAAATAATTTTGGTGGTGTAAAATACATTGAAGCTATTTTAAACAATGAAATTTTGGGAGCTATTGTTTTTCCAGAGAAAACCACACATAAAGAAAATTATTTAGAATTTATCTCAGAAGAAGGTTTAAGAGATAAATTAAATTTAAAAGATGATGATGAAGTTAATTTAAAAATTAAAACAGGTGACTATATGTTAAAAAAAGCAATGGATGCAATAAAAAATGGTGAATTTGTTCTTATATTTGATGATGATGAGAGAGAAGGAGAAACAGACATGGTAATAGCTTCAGAATTTGTAACTGGAGAATCTGTTGCACAAGCTCGAGAAGATGCAGGCGGTTTAATTTGTAATTGTTTACATCCAAAATATTGTGATGGATTAAACTTACCATTTATGAATGATATAATGATTGCAGCATCTAAAACTTATCCAGTACTTGGAGAACTTACACCAAATGATATTCCATATGATGAAAGATCTTCTTTTTCAATTTGGGTAAATCATAGAGAAACATTTACAGGAGTCACTGATAATGATAGAGCTATGACTATAAATAAAATGGCTCAGCTATGTAAAGAAGAAAGATTTGAAGATTTTGGAAAAGAATTCAGATCTCCTGGACATGTATCCTTACTTAGAGGAGCAGAAAATTTAGTAAAAAATAGACAAGGCCATACTGAAATTGGACTAGCTCTTTGTGAAATGGCAGGTGTAACACCAGTTTGTATTGTTTGTGAAATGATGGATGGTAAAACTGGAGAAGCAAGAACTGTTAAAGATGCTAAAAAATATGCAGAAGAAAATAATTTAGTATTTATACGTGGAAAAGATATAATTGATGCATATTTAAAATAAGTAATAATAGCTATTTGATAAATAGCTAAAATCCTTTTATTTTTAAATTTAATTATGCATAGAAATATTAGAATTTTCCTCTAATTTTTTCTGATTTACATAATTAATAATAAAATCCATAATTTGATTAATTTTAAATGAATTATAAACAGTGAATTCTATTTTAGTTCCATCAACTATTGTAATTTCTAATCCATCCTTTAAATCTCTACTTTTTTGAATTAAAGCTATTCTTCCCCAAGATATCCTAATATTTTTCTTTCTATTAATAGCTTTTTCAATCATAATAGAATCATCTAATATTTTAATTATTTTTATAGATCTTCTAGTTTTGTCAGTTGCAGTTGTAAGTGAACCATCCTCTCCAATTTTATAGTCAGGTAGTAAAATAGTAGATTTCCATCCTTTAGAAATTTTTTTTTCTAATTTATGTTTGTCTTGTTTTGTTAACTTAACACCTTTTTCTGGCCTCATTGTAAGAGCCATTTAAACACCTCATAAAAACTTATTTTTAATTTCATCAAAAGATAAATACCTATTAAATTTAGGTTTTCTACTCATACTTATGATTTTTTCAATATTTAAATATTTTTCAACAGTATTTAAAGCTATTTTTCCAAATTTATCATAATTAATTTCAGTCTCAGGAGTAGCTCCTCTTTTATCTAAATTTACTTTTCCAATACTTAAAACATTATTAACCATGGTTTCATTTTTAATAAAATCCTCTACATTATTAAAAATATCTTCATTGTAGACTTTATTTAAAATAATTCCTTCAACATCAATATCAAACTTTTTTAAAAGATTTGTATGAGCTATAACATCAACTGAGGCAGATTCTATTCCTCCTTTATTAACACCTGTTACTAAAACCAATGGAATATTTGAAGAAGCAGCTATTTCTGATGCAGAATAAGGAGTTTTTTCATTTAAAAGTCCTGTAAAGACACTCATAACTCCTTCAATTAAAACAATATCATAGTTAGAATTTTTTAAATTTTCTAAAATGTCTTTAATATCCATCCACCCTAGAGTACCAATCTTAACTGAAAAATAGTCTTCCATTAAACCTTTAGTTAAATATAATCCTGGAATAATATCTCTAACATCAGGCCCTATTTTAATAATTCCAACATTTAAACCTCGTCTTTTTAATGCTCCTGCAAGACCAGTTGTGATAAAAGTCTTACCAGAATCAGATCCTGTACTTCCAATCATTAAAACATTAGGATAATCATTTGGAGATTTTTTATATTTAGAAAATTCATTTGTTATATTAATGTCAGAAGATATTCCAATATTTTTAAATAAACTCTTTTTAAATTCTTTATTTTTAGATGAAATTTCCAAAATATCTTTATCTGATGCATCAATGAAGTTTAAAAAATTATTTACTAAAGAAGGATTTTCATCTAAAATATTATGAATTAAAGTTCCAATAACATTTTCTTCATATCCAATAGCTCCTGATAAAATATTAAATTTTGAATCTTTATTAACATCCATATAGTCCATTCTTTTAATTTTAGAATAGAAAAGATCTTTTGCATTACCTTCAATTTTACCATAAGTATGTGAGTGAAAACCTGTTATTGTTTCATCTAGATTATTAGTTAAAAAAGAGTTATTACATACTTTAGCTTCAACTCTATCACTAGTAATTAATGGAGAAAAATTAACATCAATTAAACCTAATCCTTCCTTTTCAATAGGACATGGTGAATTACGGCCAATATCTGTTTTATTTGCCAAAACTTGAAACCCTGCACAAATTCCAATAACTGGTTTACCATCACGAGCTATTATATTAATTTCTTTTTTTAAATCATCTGAAATATCCCCAGATTCTAAAAGTGTTCCACCAGGAATAATTAAAGCATCTAGTTCTTTTGATGCTTTGATTCCATTTACAAACCCATTAGATTTTATTTTAGAAGTAGGTAAATTTCCAAAGTTTTCAAATCCTGGAAGAGAACCTTTTACATAAACAATACCAATATTCATCATATAAAAATATGGTGTAGATACTATTTAATTTATTAGTTTTCAATAGCTAGTGCAATTTTTATATCTTATTATTTAGACATTATGATTAAAAATATAGGAGTAGATATTATGGAAATGAATATGGAATTTTGTCAATCATGTGCTATGCCAATGACTGAAGAATTTTATGGAACAAATTCAGATGAGAGTAAAAACAAGGATTATTGTATGTATTGTTATGATAAAGGAGAATTTACAGCAGATATAACAATGGAAGAAATGATTGAATTTTGTGTTCCTAAAATGGTAGAAAATAGTGAATTTAATGAAAAACAAGCAAGAGAAATGATGAATGAAATGTTTCCTAAATTAAAACGTTGGAAAAACAATGATAATAAATAATGATTTTTAAAAAAACT
>JAJDHW010000008.1 GCA_030266405.1 Methanobrevibacter sp. OttesenSCG-928-I08 | reverse complement strand
CCAGAATATTACAAAGTTTATGATGCTATATTAAGAGCATCAAAAATAACAAGTGAATTAAATTCATCTTACCATGAGCGAGAAGAAATACAAAGTATAATAAGCGAATTAATTAAATCTGAAATAGATGAAACAACATGGATTATGACTCCTTTTTATACTGACTTTGGACAATTTATAGAATTAGGGAAAAATGTTTTTATAAATCATGGATGTACTTTTATGGATAGAGGAGGTATAACTATTGAAGATAATGTTTTAATAGCTCCTAAAGTGAATCTAATAACTGAAAATCATGCAGAAGAAATTGAACTGAGGCAGAATGTATATTCAAAACCAATAATTATAAAAAATGGGGCATGGATTGGAACTGCAGCTACAATATTACCCGGTGTGACAATTGGAGAAAATTCAATAGTTGCAGCAGGAGCAGTTGTAACAAAAGATGTACCTTCAAATTCAAAAGTTGCAGGAGTTCCTGCGAAAATAATAAAAAAAGAGGAATAAAAATGTCAATAAAAATCAAAAAATCTACTGATGAAGATCATAGAGAAGAAAATGGAGAATTAAGTAAAGAAAAATTATTAAATGAAACCCAAAAACATGCAAATGATGTTGAAATGGGAATGGACTGGTTTTCAAAAAATATTGAAATTCGTGGCAGGAAACATGACTGGACTAGAATAGAATATATTGATGATTATTGGGGAGAATATAAAAAAGAATTAGAATATGAAGATCTTAAAAAAACTGAATGGTATCAAACTCATATAAATAATGAAAGACATCATTTAAATGCTAAAATTCCTGAAGATATTGATTTAATAGATGTTTTAGAATACATTACAGACTGCGTTATGGCAACAAAAGCTAGATTTGGCCATGTAGATAAAGAATTTATTACATTATCTCCAGAAGCATTAAAAAAAGCTTTCACAAATACTATTGATTTATTAGATAATGAAGTTGAAATTGAAGAAAAAAAATGAAATTAATAAAAAAAATAAATTCATAGTTTTTCAAAAATAATGAAAAAATGAGAGTTATCTTCACCTATTTCATTATTTAAATAGCTATGTTTAAATCCATGTTTTTTAAATAATTTTTCGAGCTCTTCAGGTGAGCTAAGAATTTCATAGGGAGGACCTTGTTTTATATCTTCTTTTTTAAAATCCATAATAGCTATTTTTCCACTTGGTTTTAATATTCTTTTAAGCTCTTCAACAGATTCATTTAAACGTTTTACAGCTTTAAATTCATGGAATACATTTATCATTAAAATAATATCTAATGTTTCATTATCTAAATCTATTTTATCAGTAATATCTGCTAATATTGGTATTAAATTATCAATATTTTCTTTTTCTTTAAATTTCTTTAAATTATCAATAGCTAGTTCATAAATATCTAATGCATAAACTGTACCATTTTTTAAATATTTTAAAGCTTCAATAGCTGCATGACCATCTCCACATCCTGCATCTAAGAAATTTTCGTTCCCTTTAAGATTTAATTTATTAAAAATCCCATTAATATCTAATGAATCTTCACTTGATCTATCTTTAAGATTATAATCCTGGTTTTTAAGAAAATCTGTACTATTATTCATTTTTAAAACCTAATAAAATTATTAATTAATTTATATTTTAACTATTCTCCAATAAAAGTTAAATTAATTTTACGATTAGCTCTTGGACCATCTAAATCTATAAAAAATATAGATTGCCAAGTTCCTAAATCTAATGTAGAATTCATTATAGGAATAGTTTCACTCGAAGATAATAAAAATGATTTTAGATGAGAACTTGCATTATTATCAATATTATCATGAAAATAGCTATTATTTTCTTTAACTAAATCATTTAATATATTTTCAAAGTCTTTTAAAAGACCTTCTTCATTTTCATTAATAAGAATAGATGATGTAGAATGTTTAGTAAAAACATTTACAATACCCTCACTTATTTTAATCTCATCAATTAAATTTTGAATCTCAGAAGTAATATCAATAATTTCAAATTTTTTTGAAGAAGATATAGATAATTGTAATGTTTTAACAAACATGATTTCACTCATAATTATAAAGATTTGCCTATTTCATAAGCTTTATCTAAAATTTCAGTGTTTTCCTTAATTTCACCAGACTCATGAATATCTCCTGCTGTTAATGTATCGATAACATCCATTCCAACATATGAAAATGGTGAAGCTTTTGTAAGTTCAATATATTGATCATAAGTTCCTGCTGGAGCACCTTGTGCAAATAATAAAACTGATTTAGTTCCTTCAAGAGATTTTTGAGAATTTCTACTTATTGAATAGAACCTATCTGTAAATGTTTTACCTTGAGCACTCATTTGCCCATAATAAATTGGACTTGAAAAGACAATTGCATCTGCACTTAAAATCTCATCAAGTAACATATTTCCATCATCGTTGTTTTTACAATCAATTCCATCACCACAATGTTCACATGCATGACATGGTTCTATGTTTAATTTGTCTAAATAAAATTTAGCTACTTCTGCACCATTATCTGATGCTCCTTTTAATACTTTATCTAAAAATATATCTGAATTTCCATTTACTCTTGGACTAGCATTTAAACCTATTACTTTCATCTCATCACCTTGAAATTTATATTAATAATATATTCATATATCTATATATATTTATATATAAAAAATTTCTAAATTAAATATAAAAAAGAGGTTTAAAAATGAATTCTATTTTTAAGAGGAAAAGTATTCGTGAATTTCAAGAAAAAGATGTTGAAGATGAAAAAATTGAAAGAATATTAAAAGCAGGAATGCAAAGTCCTTCTGCACATAATAGTCAACCATGGGAATTTTTAGTAATAAAAAATAAAAATTCTTTAAAAGAAATAAGTTCAATGAGTCCTTATGCTAAATTAGCTTCTAAAGCTAATACATTAATTGTAGTTTTAGGAAATTTAAATAAAATTAATGATAAAAAAACTGAAATGTGGTTTATGCAAGATTTAAGTGCATGTACAGAAAATATACTTCTTCAAATAGTAGAAGAAGATTTAGGTGGAGTTTGGTTAGGTTTTTATCCAGAAGAAGAAAGAACAAATAAGTTTATAGATTATTTTAAATTGCCAGAACATATAATTCCTTTTTCTGTAATTGCATTAGGTTATCCATTAAATGACTACAAAGCAGAAGATAGATTTGATAAAAAAAGAATACATTATGAAAATTATTAAAAAAATAAAAAAGAAAAGCTATTTTAAAAATAGCTATTTTAAATACCGAAGGATTTTTTAAGTAAATCTACGTTTACATATCCTTCTTTGTATAATTTACCAGTTCTTAAGTCGTTAATAACAACTTCTGCTGGTGCAAACATTCCTTTATCAATTTTATAAAAATCAAATTCTGCTTCTTTAAATACATCAAAGAATGGTTTTCCATATCCATCTGCAGCAGATGAAGGTAATTTAGCTGCAACTTCAGCAATGTCATCTCCTTCTTCTGATTCAACATAGTAATATGTTCTACCACCAAACAATACAGCATCATTAGTTTTACCCATAGCTTTTAATCCATCAGGATCAATAGGAGCTATTGGAGCAATTCCTGCAGCATGTTTAACTTTAGTAACATCAAAATGAAGTGCTTCTAACATTTTATAAGTTCCATTTTCAACAACTCTTCCTGCAATTTGAATAGAACCAACAAGAGAAGAAGTAGGAGCAACAAGTAAATATACATCTTGAGAATCAACATTACAATCTTTAGCTATTGCATCAGCAACATCCTCACCAGGTAATACATCAGCCTCTAAAGTAAGAATAGCTATTTTAGCATCATCTTCATAATTGATTTCTTCATAAGTTTCAGCTGGTTTTAAAGCAAGAGCTCTTGCAGGACCAGAACCTAATGCAAAGAAATCTCCTACAGAAACAGACCAACCTGCTTTTTGAGCACCTAATGTAGAAATAGCTGGGAAATCGGTTTTAATTTTAACAGAAGGTAGAGCAAATTTATCAGATAAATCTCCAGGTATGGAAATTCCTACATCTGCAAGTCCACCAAGACAGACTTTAGTATATAATTCTCCTGCCTTGAAACTTCCTTCAACATTAACACCACAATCTATAATTGTAGCACCATTATTTAATTTACTGATAGCTATATTTAACTCATCAGCTTTTTCAATCATTACATCTACAGTTTTTTTAGCTTCTAAATTGACACTAACCATAATTTAACCTCAATTAAACATAATATAAAATGTAAAGCTTACAGAATAATTTAAAACATTAAGTAAACTATTAAAAATAGATATATTTTTAGTGCTATTTAAAATTTTATTAATGATTCTTGAAAAAATTATAGATTATTGAAAAAAATATTTTAAATAGGAAAAACTGATATAAAAGCTTTATATTGCTTAAAATTAATAAATTTATATTAAAACAATTAAAATAAGGTTAAATATAACTTAAAATATTTAAATAATAAAAATAAAACTTTGTTTGTAGGAACAAAAGTTTCTACAGGAGGTGAAATAATCATAACAGATGTTTTAGAAAAGCTCTTAACTATCCTCATTTTGATCATTAAGATAGTTAAAGAGCTTTAAAATAGTAGGGGGAAACCCCTGCTATATATTTCTAAAATTAACTATATATCTAAAAATATATAAATCTTTTGATTTTTTCATCTCAATTTTTAATAAACAACTAAAAAAAGCAAAACCACCCTAATTTATGAAATCAAATCAAAATTTAACAAATAACACTTTTTAAAGTAAATAAATTTATAGGACAATATAATATTTATTAAAACAATCAAATTTACTTTAAAATTAAAAAATAATATTAAAAATAAGCTAAAATATTTAAATAATAAAAATAAAGCTTTATTTGTAGGAACAATAGTTTCTACAGGAGGTGAAAAAAATTAAAAAAATAAATTTAGAAAAGTTCCTAATTATCTTGAAAATAGTGGTAGAGATAATTAAGGAACTTATAAAGTGGTGAGGGAAACCTCACTACATAATTCTAAATTTGATTATGTATCTAAAAATATATAAATTTTTTGATTTTTTCATCTCAATTTTTAATAAACAACTAAAAAAAGCAAAAATACTCAATATTATAAAATCAAAGCAATAAAAAAAGAAAAAAAAGAAAAAGATAAATTAATATCTTTTTAAAATTACATCATTGGAGGCATTCCGCCCATAGCAGAAGGATCCATTCCACCCATATCAGGTTCGCCAGTTCCACTAGATGCAATTACATCATCGATTCTTAAAATCATTTCAGCAGCTTCACCAGCAGATTGAATAGCTTGTTTTTTGACACGTTTTGGTTCAATTACACCAGCTTCTTTCATATCCATTACATTACCAGTAAATACATTAAGTCCCATGTATGGGGATTTTTCATGAGAAGCTCTGAGATCTACTAATGAATCAATACTATCTAAACCAGCATTTTCAGCTAAAGTTTTAGGAACAACTTCTAAACTTTCTGCAAATGCAGTTACTGCTAATTGTTCTCTTCCACTGATAGATTCTGCATAATCTTTTAATTTTTTAGCCATAGCTATTTCTGGAGCTCCTCCTCCAGCAACAACTTTACCATCCTCAATAGTTGCAGCTACAACACCAATAGCATCTTCAATAGCTCTACCGATTTCATCTACAACATGTTTGGTACTTCCTCTTAAGAAGACAGTTACAGCTTTTGCAGCTTTACATTCTTCTACAAAGATCATATCTTCACCAGATATTTTTTTCTCTTTTACGATTCCAGCTTCGCCTAAATCATCAGCGTTTAAATCATCTAAATTAGATACAACAGTAGCACCAGTAGCTTTAGCTAATTTTTCAATGTCTGATTTTTTAACTCTTCTTACAGCCATAATTCCAGCTTTAGCTAAATAATGTTGTGCAAGATCATCAATACCTTTTTGTGCAAATAAAACATCAGCTCCAGAGTCAGCTATTTTATTTACCATATCTTTAACCATATTTTCTTCTTGTTCAATGAAAGCTTGCATTTGAGCAGGATCAGTGATTCTAATTTCTGCATCAACTTCAGTTTCTTTTACTTCAAGAGGAGAGTTAACTAATGCTATTTTTGCATTTTTAAGATCTGATGGCATACCAGGATGTACTTTTTCTTTATCAATAATAACTCCTTCAACTAAAACAGAGTCTTCTACAACTGCACCATCTTTTTTCTCAATTTTAATGTTATCAGTTTCTACTGCACCATTATCTTCTACTTTTTGGACAGCATCAACAATTAAATCAGCTAATGGTTCACGAGCTTTTTCAGTTCCTTTACCAGTCATAGCAGTCATAGCTACTTTAACTAACATTTCTCTAGAAACATCATCAATAGCAATCTCATCTAAAATTTCTTGAGCTTTTTCAGCTGCTTGTCTGTAACCCATAGCTATAATAGTTGGGTGAATATCTAAATCTAATAATGATTCTGATTTTTTGAGTAATTCCCCTGCAATAATAACTGCAGTAGTAGTTCCGTCTCCTACTTCATCTTCTTGGGTTTTTGCAACTTCAACTAACATTTTAGCTGCAGGATGTTCAATATCCATTTCTTTTAAAATAGTAACTCCATCATTTGTTACTACAATATCTCCAAGCCCATCTACTAACATTTTGTCCATTCCTTTAGGACCTAAAGTAGTTCTTACAGTTTCAGCTAAAACTTTTCCAGCTAAAATATTTGTTCTTTGAGCATCTCTTCCAAGTAACCTGTTTGTACCTTCAGGTAATACGAAAATTGGTTGTCCACCTTGTGCCATTATAAATCACCTTAATTTTTTTTTAATAAATATTTAAATTTAAGTCGAATATTAATAAAACATCTTTTAAAACATAAAATACTAACAAAAAGTCTTTTAAACTAATAAAAAAAACACCATAATGTTTTAAAAAAAATTTTAAATATTAATAATATTCTATATATACACTGGGTTTGAAGTTATATAAATACTTTACGGGTATGAATTAATAAAAAAATAAGTAAGATAACAATAATATTTTTTAATAAGTAAAGTATTTAAAGTTAATGAAATATTGATTTTATAAAACTAAATTTATATAATAATTATTAAAAATGTGAAAAAATGGAATACATTGATTTAACTCATAAAATGACTAATAAAATGTCAGTATTTCCTGGCGATCCTAATTTTGAATTAAGTTTATTTAAAAAATCAACAGAAAAAGATCCTTCAAATGTTTCTAAAATATGTGGAAGTTTGCATACTGGAACACATTTAGATTCACCTTATCACTATATTAAAAATGGGGAAAAAATATCTGATTTGAAATTAAATACATTAATTGGAAAATCAAGTATTTTAGAGTATAATAATTCTGAAAAAGAAATATATTTTAAAAATACAGAAAATGAGTTAGAAAAAATTATTATTTTAAAGACATCTTGGTGCGATAATTGGAATAGTGATGAGTATTATATACAAAATCCTTACCTCTCTAAAGAATTTGCTAAAACTTTAATTGAAAAAAATGTTCAAGGAATAGCTATAGATACACCATCTGTTGATATGTATGGGAAAAATCAAATTCATAAATTATTACTTAAAAATAATATTTGGATAGTTGAAAATTTAACAAATACTAATAAATTAATAAAAAAAGAGTATGATGCATTTTTTATACCAATGAATATATCATCAGAAGCATCTTATGTTAGATCATTTGTAAAAAAATAAATTTAATCTTCAGAACGTTTATTTAAACGTTTGGGAGCTTGATTATAATTATTACTTTCTTCTCCAACATCTTTAAAAAATTCATTAATATCTTGAAGCCTTTTAATTCTATCATCTTTTTTAGATAGCTCTTTTTCAAGACTATAATATTTTTCTTTAGGAATAGATTTTTCTTTTAAAAGATTTAATTCATTTTCTTTTTTATACATTTCTTCTTTAGTTATTTCTAACTCTTTTTTAAGAGAAATTATACTATTTTTACTATCTAAAGTACTTTCTAATTTAATAAGTTCAATATTTTTTTCATCAAGCTCTTTAGAAATAGTTTTAATTTGAGCATCTTTTTCTGCAATGCTAGTTCTTGCTTTATCTAAATTTTCATTAACTTCAGCTAATTCTTTAACTTTAAAATCTTTTAATTGATCTGCAAAATATTCTTTAATTTCATCTAAAGAATTGTTAATATAATCTAATTCATAAATTTTATTTTTCTGTTCAGAGATTGTTTTATCTTTATTTTCAATCTTTTTATTTAGAATATTGATTTCTTCTTCAGCTTTATACTTTATTATAGAAACTTCTTTTTCCTTAATTGAAATCTGATTTTCTAAAGATTGAATCTTTTCATTATTGTTACAACGAGTATTTTCAATTTCTAATTCAGTTATGTCCATCTTTAATTTGTTTAATTCTAAAAGACATGCTCTAACTAAAGATTGAAGTGTTTCTTTTTCATTATCAGTTCCAAGTGCCATACTACCCATAAATATCCATTTTTTTAAAAGATGTTATATTAAAATATTATTCAGATAAGAAATGAATTAATAATAGTTATACATGATTAAAACCCTATATGCATAACTCATAATATAATCTATAAAATTATATGTGTATTTATAGTATTTAAATATACTCATAAATAACTATTTTAAAAAAACAAGCAATAAAAAATATATAATATTAAAAAAAGAAGAAAAATTAAATTTTAAAAAGATTAAAATTAAAGTATTTTGTCATTGATTAATTCTGCATTTAATATAGAAGCACCAGCAGCTCCCCTAATAGTATTATGTCCTACAAGAACATATTTGAAACTATTATCAAAAGCATTGTCTTTTCTAAGTCTTCCAACACTAACGCTCATACCATTTTCTGCATTTCTGTCCATTCTAGGCTGAGGCCTATCTTCTTCTTCACGAACAATAATTGGATTTTTTGGTGCAGAGAATAAATTTAGCTCTTGAGGTATTGATTTATATGAAGACATTTTATTTTTAACATCTTCAATATCAAACTCATCTTCAAGTTCAATAAATACAGCTTCAGTATGACCATCAACAACTGCAACTCTATGACATGATGCAGATAAATTAAAATCAGCTTTTTTAACTTCACCATTATTTAAAGAACCTAAAAGATATAATGTCTCACTTTCCATTTTTTCTTCTTCCCCACCAATATATGGAACAAGATTATCAACTATTGCCATTGAAGGAACACCATTGTATCCTGCACCAGAAATAGCTTGCATTGTAGAAACATGAACATTTTTAATATTAAAATTATCAATTATAGGTTTTAAAGTTAAAGTTAAAGCTATTGTAGAACAATTAGGATTAGTTACAACGAAACCATCAGAATTTGTTTCTTTTTGTTGGGCTTCAATCATTTCTAAGAAATTAGGATTTACCTCAGGAATAACTAATGGGACATTTTTTTCCATTCTAAGTGCACTAGCATTAGATGCGACAACATATTCTTTTGCAAAAGCTCTTTCAGTTTTTGCAGCAAATTCTGTTGGAAGTGATGAAAAAACAATTTCAACATCATTTGAAACATCTTCTACTTTCGTATCAGTTACAATAATATCTTTAACAGATTCAGGCATAGGTTCATCAATATACCAAGTAGTTGCGTCTTCATATCTTTTACCTGCAGATCTAGATGAAGCTGCTAAAGCAGTAACTTCAAAATCAGGATGATTATCAAGTAAATTAATAAATCTTTGACCAACCATTCCTGTTGCACCAAGAATACCTACATTAACCATTAAATCACCTTAATTAATTCCTAAAACATCACTCATATTATTTACTTTTCCAGGTTCAGCAGAATCTATGAATTTTAAAGCTCTAATAACCCCTGCAATAAATACTTCTCTAGTATGAGCTCTATGATTGATTTCTAATCTTTCTCCATCACCAATAAACATTACGGAGTGATCTCCAACAATATCTCCACCACGAATAGCATGAAGTCCAATTTCTTGTTTTGTCCTTTCCCCAACTATTCCTTTTCTTCCATAAACACCTACTTCTTCAGGATCCCTATCCAATTCCTCAGATATTACTTCAAATGCAGTCATAGCTGTTCCAGAAGGAGCATCTTTTTTCATGTTGTGATGTGCTTCAATTATTTCAATATCAAAATCATTTAAAATTGGAGCTAAATCTTTTAATACTTTGAAAAATACATTTACTCCAATTGCCATATTAGATGAAATAACAGCTTTAACATTGTTCTTTTTGATAATATTTGCATTTTCTTTAACTTGTTCTTCTGAGAAACCAGTAGTTCCTACAATTAAATTTACTCCAATATTAGAAGCTCTTTTAATTGTATCAGCAGCTGCATCAGCTATTGTAAAATCAACCAAAACATCTGCTCCAGAATCTTTTAATGCTTTTTCAAGATTTTGAGATCCTTCTATTTTAACACCAATTGGACCTATACCAATTTGTTCCCCAATATCTTTTCCTTCTAAAGGAGTGTCTGGAATTTCAATAGCAGCTACTACTCCCATATTTTCTTGATCTATTACTTTTTTAATTATACCTGATCCCATTCTTCCAGCAGCACCAGATACGGCAACTTTTAACATATTTTAACATCCTTAAATTATATTAGATTCTTTTAAAGCATTTTTAAGAATCGCAATGTTTTCTTCTTTCATCGGTGCAAGAGGTTGTCTTACATGACCTGCAGGCAATCCCATCATTTTTAAAGCTTCTTTAGAAGGAACTGGGCTTGTTTCAATGAATAAAGCTTTAATTAAATCTTCCATTTCATAATGAACTTCTCTTGCTTTATCAAAGTCCCCATCAAGAGCACAATTTACCATTGAAACCATTCTTTTAGGATCTACATTAGCAGAAGCACTAATAACTCCATTTGCACCAAGAACCATCATTGGTAAAGTTAATCCATCATCACCAGATAAAATTGTAAAATCATCAAAAAGCCCTTCATCCATAAGTAAGTTTATAGTAGCTGAAACTTTACTAATATCTCCAGTAGCTTCTTTTAAAGCATCTACATTATCAATTTTTGCAAGTTCTACAACAGTTTCAGATAATATATCAAGTCCCGTACGTGAAGGAACATTATATGCTATTATAGGTATGTCAGATTGATCAGCTATTGCTTGATAATGATTTACTAAACCATGTTGTTGTGGTTTATTATAATATGGAGTAATTACTAATGCTGCATCAGCACCTGCATCTTCAGAAAATTTAACAAGATCAATAGCTTCAATAGTTGAATTACTTCCAGCACCAGCTAAAGTATCTACCCTACCATTTACTTCATCTATTAAAATTTCAATTAAAGATTTATGTTCATCATGACTCATAGTAGCTGATTCACCAGTGGTTCCAACAGCCAATAAACCATCTACGCCATTTTCAATTAAAAAATTTATATTTGATCTAAAACCTTCTTCATCAATTTCATTATTAGATGTAAAAGGAGTTACCATTGCAACATATGTACCTTGAAAATTCATTTTAAAACCTCTTTAATTAATTTAAATGCTTTCTCACCATCTTCCCATTCAACAAATAAAACAATTGCTGTTTGTGAAGAAGATATTTCAACAATATTTATATTATTTTTTCTAAGTGGCTCAGTTATACTAGAAATTATTCCTGGAGTATTAATAAAATCTGGACTAACTATAGTTACCATAGCTATATCCTTTCCAAGAGATAATGAGCTTAAATTATCACTATTTAATACTAAATTATGTAATAAATGATATGCATCATTTGCATCTTTTTTATTTAAAAACATAGTTACAGAGTTTTGACCCGCTGAAATTCCAAATATATTAATTTCATTTTTAGCTAAAGTGGATGTTAAAAGAGATAATAATCCTGGTTTTTCTAGCATATTTTCTCCAACAATAGCTAATATCTTAATAGTATCTGGATACAATGATGAAGAATCCATCATATCTGCACCAAACGGACCTACAATTTCTGTTCCCTTATCTGATAAGTTACCTTTCTCAAAAGATATGATTTTTGCTTTTATTAAAGGATCTTTATATTTTAAAGCATGAGGATGTAGAACTTGTGCTCCATGAGTGGCTAAATCCCTCATTTCTTCTACAGAAATTTTATCTAATTTTAAAGCACTTTCAATTTTATTTGGATCAGTCGACATTACCCCATCAACATCAGTAACAATAATAACTTCATTAGCTTCTAAGCAATGCCCGAGTAAAAATGCAGATATATCACTACCTCCTCTACCTAATGTAGTAATTTCCCCATCTTTACCTTTTCCTAAAAATCCACAAACAACAGGAATTATACCTTGATTTAGCAAATCTTTAATTCCATTAGATTTTTCTTCACTTAAATCAAAATCTATTTCTGCATTTAAAGAATTTGAATCAGTGTGGATTGGCCAATTTTCATTATAAGGATCTATAAATTCAGATTTAACTCCTAAAGCTTCAATAGCTGCTGAAAAAACTCTAATACTTGTAAATTCACCCATAGCTAATATTTCTGCTTTTTGTTTATCAGATACAGAAGGTCCAACAGACTCCTTAATAAGCTTTTCTAAATCATCAGTTGTTTTATTAATAGCTGAAACAACTACAACTACCTTATTACCATCCATATATTCATTTACAACTGATTGAGCTGCTTTTTTAATTTTCGACCCATTTCCAATTGAAGTTCCACCAAATTTAGCCACTACTAGTTCCATTAACACTCACGACCTTTTAATTAACAAAATATTTAATTATTAATTAAAGTTTAATAATAAAAAGCCAAAATTTCCCACTAAAAGAAGAAATAATGATATTCTATATATAATATTTAAGGTAATTCATAATTAATATACTTTAAGAATTTAAAAAAATTTTAATTTTAAAATAATAATTAATTTTATTTTCTTTTAAAAACATAAATAACAATAAGAAAAATTAATTTATATACCATGGATTTCTTATATCATAAGAAGCTAGAGATTAATTTTAGACTATTTTTTAACGGATTTAAAAAAGATGAATAACGAAAAAACAAAAAATGAAAATGTATCAGTAATAATAGGCAATCCAAAAAAAGCTATTAGAAAACTCGCTTGGCCAATGATTATATCAATGTTTCTTACAATGGCATATAATCTCGCTGATGGAATATGGGTTGCGGGACTAGGAACAGATGCTCTTGCAGCATTAGGATTTGTATCTCCATTGTTTATGATAATTATAGGACTAGGAAGTGGATTAGGAGCAGGTGCAAATTCATTAATTGCACGTTCAATTGGAGCAAATGATAAAAAAACAGCAGATAATGCAGCTATTCATTCATTAATATTAAGTACAATTATTTCAATTATTTTAACAATTATAATTTTAGTATTTTTAAAAGATATTCTTTTATTTATGGGTGCAGGAAGCACAATAGATCTTGCACTTGAATATGGTTATTTAGTTATGGGAGGATTAATTGTATTTATATTATCAAATGTAGGTGCAAGTATACTAAGATCTGAAGGAGATGTAAATAGAGCAATGTATGCAATGGCAATTACAGCCATATTAAACATTGTTATTGATCCAATTTTCATTTATACATTTAATATGGGAATGGCAGGAGCTGCATGGGCAACACTTATATCTGCTTCATTATCTTGTGCTGTAATAGCTTATTGGTTGTTTATAAAAAAAGACACTTATCTTTCATTTGGAAAAAAAGATTTTAAATATGATACTAAAATTATTAAAGATTTATTAAATGTAGGAATACCTGCTTCAGCTGAAATGTTTTTAATATCTATTCTTACAATTTTAATGAATTTAGTATTAGTTATTGTTTCTGGAAATGAAGCAGTAGCTATTTGTACAGCAGGAATGAGAGTAATAAATATGGGAATGATTCCACATATTGGATTAGGAACAGCTGTTTTAACTGTATGTGGAGCTGCATATGGTGCTAAAGATTACAAGAAAATGTTACTTGGATTTAATTATTCTGTAAAATTAGGATTAATAATGTCTATTATAACTACTGTTGCATTTTATATTTTTGCACCACAAATAGCTGGAATATTTACATATACCCAATCTAGCTCTTTACTCCAGTCTGGATTAATAGTATTTATTCAAATAACTTCACTATCTCTCCTCCCAGTTCCTATAGGATTAATACCAATTTCATTATTCCAAGGAGTTGGAAAAGGAATTAGTGCATTAGCTATGGCAGTTATAAGAGAAGTAATAGCAACAGCCTTCTTCATATTATTATTTACCTTTGTTTTTACATGGGCAGAAATAGGAGTATGGTGGGCATTAGTTCTTGGATCTCTTGTTGGTTCTGTTGTTGGATATATATGGGCAAAAATGTATATTAGTAGATTACTTAAAAAAGAGAGTTTATAATTAGAATTTTTAAATTTTTGTAATATATTTAAAAATTGAAATGAATTAATAAAAAAAGTATCAAAGCTAAATATTGTATTGAGGAGTTAAAAAACTCCATTAATACAATAAGACTAATAATAAATTATTAATCTTTAGTCACGTGCAAGCAAATTTAATTTGAGTGCATTAAATGGTATATTTGAACTTATATAAAATATTTTGCAAACATCAAAGAAATATATAATAAAAGAATTAAAAATTACTATTGTAAGTGTGAAAAAACACAAAAATGAATTTGAAAAATTATGCATTACTCATTTTAAAAAAATAAAAGAAATAATACCTAAAATTACAAAAATCGTATCATACTTAAAAAATTGTATGGATTTAATAAAAAATTATTTAGTAAATTATTATCTAAAACTATTAGGAATTAAAAAATATAAAAAATAAAATTAAAAAAAAGATTTAATTTGAAAAAAAAGTAATGACTAATCTTTTCCAATGACTTGTTCTTTAATTTTTTTATCAATTTTCTTTTTATCGTCACCGATAATCTGTTTATCGAGCTTTTTATCTAATTTATCCTCAGATTTACCAACAACTTGATCACTTATCTTATCTTCAACATTTTTATCAGATTTAATTTGATCATCAAGGTTTTTTGAAAGTTTATCTTTAGATTTACCAATAACTTGTTCTTCAATTTTTTTATCAACCATTATATCAACCCAAAATTTATGTCCATAAATTACAATATAATCTATATTATAGATAATATATAAAAATATAGGTTTTAATTTGAATAAAATAAGTATAATAAAAAAAAGTTATAAAAAAAATAAATAAAAATAGAATTAGCTTTGATTTTGTTCTAATCTAACTAATCTAGTTACATATCCTGCAATTTTATTTCTTAAATGTTTAGTACTTACAGTAGAATATTCCATTACTAATTTTTTGTTTTCATCAAAATCAGTAGTGAATTGACCTCTATGAGTTTCTATAAGTTCTCTTGATAAACGTTTAACAAATGAAGTTCTAATATTACCCATTCTCATTCCTCCTTAAAATTTCTTTTTGCTCATTTTTACTTAAGATTGTTAGCATATCCATAATTTGACTTAGAATTTCTTCGTCAATATTCTTATCACTAGCTAACTTATTAACTTTATCATGAATAGACTTTTCTCTATTTTTATCATAGATTTCCATACCTAAATATTGCTTTGCAAAGACTATGCCTTTTGCAAGTGAGGTTCTACGATAAATCAAATCTATTAAATCATTATCAATCTCATCAATTTGTTTTCTAGAGTTTTCAAGAAGATTACGAGCTTCCTCTTCATTCTCAAAAAAAAATTCTTTGGTTTCATCCATAGAAAAAACACCATTATTGATAATAATATAATTTATAAATATCTTAGTATTTAAATTAATATGAAAATAATTTATTTTAAAACTTTTATACCATTATTATTAACATAACTTTCAATAATTTTACCTTCATAATTATTCCATGCATTTTTAATATCATCTATTTTATCTTCAGGAGAAATAGCTACAAAAGAAGAACCAGTTCCTGATAATCCTGATGCTAAAGCCCCAGAATTTAACCCATCAATAGCTATTGATGAATTAAAACCTAATGTCGAAGAATATAATAATCCATTTAAAATTAAAGCTTTAAAGTATTCTCCATTAAGTGCTAATTTAAATGCATCTTTAACTAGTGGGGACAATAACTTCATTCTATTAATATCTGATTCCCCAGATTTGGAAATATAATTTGGCATGTAAATTAATACTGGCAATTCATCCATTGTTTCTTGTTTTAAAATTTCTCTATATTTATTATTTGTAACTGTTACTCCACCAAAGTAAGATGCTGTTGCATCATCAAATGCTCCAGTTATAGTGACCCCTGCTTCAAGTGAAGAATCAATAGCTAAATTAATAATATCATAATCATTTAAATATGGTTTATCAAATTCTTCTGAAATTATGTTTGATAATGCAAATATAATTCCATTAGATAGTGCACTACTACTTGATAAACCTGAAGCCATTGGTAAATTTGATTTTGTTTTAATTGATAAACTTAAATCATTTTCATTAATATTAAAATAAGAAAAAACATTTTTTGTGCAAATTTCCATAAGATCAGTATTTGCACCAATATCTGATTTGAATTTAGTTTCGTTTGAATTTGTTTTAACATCAACAACTATATCTAAATCTATGCCAAATGCAGAACCACAACCAATAGCTATTGCATTTACAATAGTAGCTGAACCAATAGAAGAAACTTTAATTTTCATCAAATCACCTTTAAAATATAATATTTAAATTAATTATTTAATAAACTTAATTGAATATTCTTAAAAAGAATTATATATATTAAAGAATAAAAAATATAATACAAAAGCATAATAAGGAGATTGAAAAATGGTTACAAAAATAGAAGTATTTACAACTGATAGCTGTCCTCATTGTCCAGCCGCAATTAAAGTAGCTGAAGAAGCAAAACAAGAATTAAACGATATCGAATTAGAAATTATTAAAATTGTTGATAATGCTAGTAGAGAAAGGGCTATAGATTATGGAATAATGGCTGTTCCAACAATTGTTATTAATAAAGAAGTAACATTTACAGGAGCTCCAACTAAAGAAGAATTATTTGAAAAATTAAAAAGTTTAAATTAAACTTTTTAACTTATTTTTACTATTTTTTTTTAAATTAAATTTTTTTTAAAACTATATCTGATATAAGATATTATGAATATTAAAAACAATGAAATTGGAGTTACAACAGGAAGTATTGCTACTGCCACTGCATTAAGTGCTTTAAAACAAATCACTTCTAATGAATCTCCAGACATTGTTAATATACAAACTCCTTCTAGCTCATTAGATATTATTATTGAGAAAAATGAAAAAATATCTGATAATGTTGCAAAATCAATAGCTATTAAATATCCTTATAATGATCCTGATGTTACAGTGAATTTAGAAATAATAACTACTGTAGAATTAGTTGATGAAATTAAAGATAAAAAGGTTATTATAACTGGAGGAGCCGGTATTGGTAAAGTTACAAAACCTGGACTTCAAATTCCTATTGGAGAATATGCAATAAATCCAGTTCCTAGAGAAATGATTAAAGATAATTTATATAATCATATTCCTAAAAACAAAAGTGCAAAAGTTAAAATAGCTATTCCTAAAGCATGTGAAATTGTTAATAATACAATGAATCCTCGTTTAGGAATTGTTGGAGGAATATCTATTCTTGGAACAACTGGTATTGCTCGAGCTATGTCAACTGATGCTTATAAAAGATCAATAACTCCCCAAATTGATATATCTATTGGTGAAAAATTAGATGATTTGGTTTTTGTTCCTGGAAATATTGGGGAAAAAATTGCTTTAGAAAAATTAAATGTTAATAAAGATCAGATAATTCAAACTGGAAATTATATTGGTTATATGTTTGATTATGCTTCTAAAAAAGGAATTAAAAGTTTTACTTTTTTAGGGCATATTGGTAAACTTGTTAAAGTAGCTGGTGGAATATTTAATACAAAGCATTCAATAGCTGATGGGCGAAAAGAAATAATAATAACTCATTCAGCATTAAGGGGTGCTAGTATTGATATTATAAATAAAATATACTCTTCAGAAACTACAGAATCTATGATTTCAATTTTAAAAGAAGAATCATTAGATAAATTTGTATTTAATAGTATTGCAAAAGCTATTAAAGATAAATGCACTGATAAGTTTGATATTGATTTAAATGTTATTTTAGTAGATATGAAAGGAAATATACTAAATACTAATTTTGATAATAATTTAATAAAGGAAAATTAATATGAAAATAGCTATGATTGGTCAATTTCCACCACATATTGGAGGAGTAGGAGTACATATACATACTTTATCTAAAAAATTAGTTGAAGAAGGCCATGAAGTTTATGTAATAACTTATCCTCATAAAGACATTGAAAATATTGATGGAATTAATGTTATTGGAACCAAAGGACTTAATGTTCCAGGTCTTAGAGGAATTCTCTTTAAAATTAATGGAAAAAAATCATTAGAAAAATTAGTAAAAGAAAAAGATATTGATATTATTCATGGACATTATTTATTTCCTGCAGGTTTAGCTGCTGTTGAAGTTGGAAATAATGAAAATATACCTACTTATGTTACAGCTCATGGCTCAGATATGTTTGAAATGTATAAAAAACAAAGTTTTATGCGGCCAATTATTAAAAAAGTATTAAAAAAAGCAGATGTTATTTTAGCTGTAAGTTCTGCACTTAAAGATGAAATTATTAATACAAATGTTAAAGGAATTAAAGATAAAACAAGGATTTATTGGAATTCTGTAGATATTGATAAATTCAAACCAAATAATGATTATAAATTTAAAAAAGAAATGAATTTAAATGATAAACCAATTGTTTTATTTATTGGAAATATTATTAAAAGAAAAAATGTTAATTCATTAATTGAAGCTAAAAAACTCTCAAAAACAGATTATAATTTAGTTATTGTAGGTGATGGCCCATTACTTAAATCATTAAAAGAAAAAGTAGCTAAAGAAAATATAAAAGATGTTGTTTTTACAGGTAAAAGAAATGATATTGAAGATATCATACCTAGCTGTGATTTACTTGTACTTCCTTCTTATTCTGAAAGTTTTGGTCTTGTTTTAATTGAAGCTCTTGCATGTTCTAAACCAGTAATTGGAAGTAATGTTGGAGGAATTAAAGAAATAATAACAGATGATGTAGGATTGTTAGTAGATCCAAATAACAATAAAGAAATAAGTTCTAAAATAGATCTTATTTTAAATGATGAAAAATTAAAAGAAAATTTTAAAGAAAATGCAAGATTACGAGCAAAAAAATTTTCAAAAGTTGAAATACCATATGATGAATTAAAATGATTTTATAATAAAAATTAATACAAAAGTCCAAAACAAAGTACTAAGTATTCAGGCACTTTATAATCTTCAATCCATTTTAGATTTATGTTTAAAATATCTTTTAAAGTTTTTTCAACATTTCCCCCAATAGATTCAATAGAATGTCTTAATTTTTGAGGATTCCTACATTTTTCATTATTTATTTTATTACATTCCTCACATATTGTGCATTTACCTGCAAAAAGAGCTAAGCTATCTTTTTTTTCATTTTCCATTTTAAATAGCTCATCAACTAACTTATTTTTCTCTATTTTTAATGATTTTTTTAAAAGATTATCTAATTCTCCAGAAGAATAAGTTTTATTTAAAATGTCTTCATTAAAAGAAATTTTCAAACCAATAATAGTTAAATTATTAAAACTTTTCCAAAGCTCTCTAGGATTAAAGTCAAATGGTGGGCATCCCCAATTCTTATTATATGTAGAGCATTTATAACAATATTCTAAAAAATAATCAATATCTACAAAATTATCAAAATAATACTTAGTAGATACATCTTTTGTAATTTTCTCTGTTTTATACATAGATATTTTCTCAACAAATACTAATAATTATTAAGATATATTATTATAAATTAGATATAAATATTTTATTTATTAAAATAAGTTAAGGATGATATAATGACAAATGAAAAATTCACACATCTTAAAGAAGATGGAGTTCATATGGTAGAAGTTGGAAAAAAACCAATTCAAACAAGGAAGGCAATTGCAAAAGGAGAAATATATCTTCAAAATAAGACAATTGAAATGATAATTAATGATAAAATTAAAAAAGGTAATGTTTTAACAACTGCACAAGTTGCTGGTATTCAGGCTGTTAAGAAAACTTCAGATTTAATTCCATTATGTCATCCATTAAATGTTTCAGGAATTGAATTAGATTTTGATGTTAAAGAAAGTAAAATAATAGCTAAATGTTCTGTTAAATTAAGTGGACAAACTGGTGTTGAAATGGAAGCAATTACTGGTGTTAGTGTAGCTCTTTTAACAATTTGGGATATGGTAAAATCTGTTGAAAAAGATGATGATGGACAATATCCTAATACAAAAATCTCAAATATTGAAGTAGTTAAAAAAGAAAAAATCTAAAGAAAGATTATTATGGAAACAATCCCTCCTAATATTAAGAAAATTATAAACACATGTTATCCTTATATTAAAGAATTTAATCCTGCTCAAAAAGCCGTTTTAGAATCAGGATACTTAGAAGATAATTCTAATTATATTATAGCTATTCCAACAGCAAGCGGTAAAACTGTTCTTGGAGTAATGGCTGCTTTAAAAACTATTTTAGATGGAGGAAAAGCTATATATGCAGCACCTTTACTTTCAATACAAAATGAAAAGGTAAAAGAATTTAAAAAGTTTGAAGAATTTGATATTAATGTAGGGAAACATCCATCATCAGCAGATTTATCTATAATGGTATTTGAATCATTTGATATGATAACACGATTCTCATGGGACACATTAAGAGAAGTTGACACTTTAATTATTGATGAATTTCATATGATTGGTGAATTTTCAAGAGGACCAACACTTGAATGTGCAATTACAAGAGCTAAAAAAATTAATCCAAATTTAAAGATTGTTGCATTATCAGCTACTTTAGAAAATATGGAAGATATAAAAAGTTGGTTAGATGCTAAATCTGTAGAACACGATTATAGACCAGTTCCTTTAAACAAAGAAGTACTAGATACTGAAATGTTTAATACTAAAAATAAAAATGATGTTATTGTTAAAGTTTTAGAAAAAGCAATTGAAGATAATTCTCAATCATTAAGTTTTGTATCAACAAGAAGATTTACTGAAAGTTTAGCTAGCTATGTTTCTAAAAAAATAGGTAAAAAAATAACAAAAGAACAAAAAATTAGATTTAAAGAAGTTGCCAATAAATTATTAGAAGTTCCTGAGAAAAAAGGTTCAAAACCAACAACAACTTGTTTAAAATTAGCTGAAAGTTGTGAAAAAGGTGCTGTATTTCATCATGCAGGATTATTTAATGAACAAAAAGAGATAATTGAAGAAGAATTTAGAGAAGGTAATATTTTAATGATTGCAGCTACACCAAGTTTAATGTATGGTGTTAATTTACCTTCAAAATATGTAGTTATTAGAGACTATACTCGTTGGACATCACAAGGACCTCAAGCTATTCCAGTCTTTGATTATGAGCAAATGTCGGGTAGAGCTGGTAGACCCCAATATGATGATGTTGGATATTCTTATTTAATTGCAAAATCAGATATTGAGGCTCTTGAGCTTGAAGAAAAATACATCAATGGAGATGTAGAGCCAACTAACTCTAAATTAGTAGATAATAAAGATGCTGTTTTTAAACAAATTATTGCTCAAATTGCTTCTGGTTTATCAAAAGATATTAATGAATTAAAAGAGTTTTTTGAAACTACTTTTTATGGATTTCAAATGCAAAATAATCCTTCAATGAGTCTTTTTGCCCTAGATAGTATACAATTTGAAATTGAATCTGCTTTAGAATTTTTACTCCAAAATAGAATCATTAGAGCAAGCCCTGAGGGTTTGAAAACTACTGATTTTGGAAATTTAATAGCTAAATCTAATTATGCAGTTGAAACTGCTGTAAAGATTAAAGAATTTGCTTCAAATATGGAAGAATTTGACACTGCAAAGTTAATTTATCAATTAGCTCAAACCCCCGATTTACCTCAAATTTCATTTAAAGGTAGAAAAAGTAAAGATCCTGTAGCTGAAAAGATGTTAGAATCTGGACTCTTTTCAACAAATATTGGTAATATAGAAGCTACTACTGTTAGTTTAATTGAGTGGATAAATGAGAGAAATGAATTTGAAATAGAAAATAAGTATAATGTTTATTCTGCATCTACAAGAAGAACTGCATATGAAGCATCGCTTTTAGTTAAATTTACAAAAAGTACTTTAGAAGTTCTTGGGAATTATTCTTATTTAAAAGATTTAGATTATCTCTCTGCTAGATTATATTACGGCGTGAAAGAAGATATTATTCCTTTAGTTTTAGGAGTTAAAAGATTAGGACGTAAAAGAGCTAGAAACTTAGTTAAAACCTTTGGTGATGATCTAAGACCAGTTCCTGAAAAAGATTTACAAAAAATTGATGGTATTGGGCCTACTTTAGCTAAGAAAATAAAATTATTTGCTGAAAAATAAAAAAAAGTAAATTATCTTTAAATTTAAAGATAATTTTAATTAAAACATAAAGTAATACCGTCAAATATTAAACTAAGACCTATTAATAAAGCTACATATAATGGATTGTCTAAAACTAAGAATCCTACGATTAAAACAAGAATCCCCATAATTAACATTAGAGCAGAACCAGCCATACCCATAGAATTGTCTTTATATACTATACCAAGTATACCTGAGAATAGTAACATAAATCCAGTAATATAAATATAGATTCCGATTAATAACTCGAATAATAATATATTAAAAATTAACATAAATCCAAATATTAATGCAACAAGACCCAGTATAATATATGCAACAGAAGTCCATTTACTAATGTTCCATGTATTAGCACCTGCTAAAACATAATATATTCCTAAAATAACAAAACCTAAACCAGCTATAACAGATAAAGCAAGTTCACTAGCAATAGGAAATGCCATTATAATTATACCTAAAATAATAGCTATTATACCTAAAATTTTTTGATTTTCCATAATAATACCTCAAAAAAGAAGGTTATCCTCCACCTTCAGCAACATTGGAATCTAATTCCATGTTTTCAAAATCATCTCTCAAGTTTTTAATGTCTTCAATATCTATTTCTTTATTTTTAGAATCTTTAAATTTAGTTTTAACATATTTTTCATCTAAAACTTCAAGTAAATCAGAAGAATACCATAATCCAGTTTCTCCGATTAAAACCCAATTAGTATTGTTTTTTTCTTTTAAATCAACTACTTTTCCAACAGTACCTGTTCCTGTATATCTAACGTATTTATCAGGTTCTATTAATTTATTTCTTACATCAAAAACTTGCATTAAAACACCTAAAAGTATTTGATATTATTCTTCAAGTTCATCATCATTATCTTTCTCAGAAATAGATTTATTTAATAATACATAATCTCCAATAGTGTTTATATCACTATAATCAATTTCAAGTTCATCATTTGAAATTAATCCTTTTTTTAAAGAAATTATTATCTTATTAAATTTACCATCTTTTTCATCAAAGTCTAAATCAAGAACTTTTCCTACCTCATTTGCATTATTATCTAAAACAAGTGCTCCTAAGATTGATTTCATTCTCATTTTTTTCACCAAATGATAATATTTAAATAATTATCATATATTATATATTAATTAAATTATATATAATTAACTATAAAAAACAAGAGGAATGAATATGGAAAAAGCATGTCGAATAATCATTGAAGATATAATAAATGGAAAAATAAGTACTCGGCATGAATTAGAAAAAGAAAAACGACAGTTATGTAGAGATTTAAAATTAAAAAAATTTATGAGTAATTCAAAAATTTTAGAATATGCTTCTTTAGATGAAAAAGAGATTGTTTCAAATATTTTAAAGAAAAAACCTACAAGAACAATGTCAGGAGTTGC
>JAJDHW010000079.1 GCA_030266405.1 Methanobrevibacter sp. OttesenSCG-928-I08 | reverse complement strand
TAGGTATATTTTTTTTTAAAATTTTTTTATATAAATTAGAGGTTTTTGGTAGTGTTGGTGGGCAAAAAATATAATCAGATTTTGTGAAAAATTCTTCAGGATGATTTCCTAAAAATAATTCTATATCATAATTTTTTAAAGAATCTATAAAAGTACAATCTTCTTTTTTAGTTAAATCTGTTCCAATAACTTGATATCCTCTATCTTTTAAGATTCTTCCTACTAAATTGCCGTTTATTCCACAAATTCCAATAATTCCAAAAGTGGTTTTACTTGAAAAATCATTTATATTTTTGACTTCCACTTTCAATTCCTTCTTTTATTTTTTTTGTGACAATTTCACGTTTAGCAGATGTTAATGGCCCCATATGTAAAATTACATCTCCCGGATTAGAATATTTAAATGACAATTCAGCAGCTTCTTCTATAGTTTCTGCTGGAACTTTAATAACATTAGGATTTTCAACTCCGTCTAAAAGTTCATAAGATGCACTCATTTCAACAGTTTTTTTAAATTCATTATATCCGCTAGCTATTATAACATCAGCATATTTCCCACATAGTTTTCCAACATCTTTTTTATTTCTTTCACTGCTTGTATCAAAATGATCTAAAAATAAAACAATTCTTTCATCAGAAAAATATTCAAAAGTTTTTATCATACCTTCTTCTAAAAAAGCAGTGTCAATAATAACTTTTCTTCCATTATAATCCCCAAAGTATTCCATATGAATTGGAATTCCTTTAAAAACAGATAACGCTTCAATAATACTCTTTTCATTAATTCCATAGAGTAAAGCTATTGAACTTGCAGCAACTGCATTTTCAAAAAAGTAACTCATCATATGATATTCTGATATAAACTCTCCCTTAATATTATTAAAATCATATTTTATTTTTAATGATTTATCTAATGCTGTGCCTATGAATTGGCATTTTTCATCTAAAATATCTTCATCCATAGCATAATAATAAGAATTATCTCTTAATGGAGATATTATATCTCTACACTTATTATTAGATATAAATAATTCTGAACTATTTTCTAATAAAAGTTTTCTATCAATATATTTTTCTATTGAACCATCAAATTCTACTAAATGATCCCCATTTAGATTAGTTAAAAGTCCAATAGTAATTGGAAGGTTGCATAATAAACCTAAAGTTCCATGAGGGAGTTCAAAAATAGCTACATCACATTTTTCGTTTTCTCCTTTAATTATCCCATCAATAATAGCTTCACTGACAAGATTATTAACAAGTGAAGAACAAGTCCATGTTTTATATCCTGATGATTTAAAAATACTATCTGTTAAAAAAGTAGTAGTTGTTTTACCCATTGTTCCGGTTATTCCAATTATATCTACATCAATATAACTAGCTACAATATCATTAATATCTTTATTTGTTAAAATATTCATGTTATAACTATTTGCTTTTTTAAAAATCTCTGAGTCTTTTGGAATAGAAGGAGCTAAATAAATCATATCATATTCTTTAATTGAAGGATTATCATTATTTAATTCTATATTAATTCCTTCAGTTTCCATGATATTTAAAAATGATTGTGCATCTTCATTAAATATATCAAAGTTTTTAGAATCAGTGATAGTTACATCATGCCCTTGGTGATTAAGTATTCTTGCAACTGGACGACCAGCATTTCCGGCACCTATAACAATACATTTCATGATAATTCTCCAAATTAAATGAATTTCACCAAATTTTGTAAGTCGTTGTAAATGACATCTAGACCACACATAGATGGTACATAGTTAGCAGCTTTTGCAGAATTTACACCGATAATTTCATATCCCATGTCTTCAATTGGAGAAACTACCATACAAGTATCACTAACTATATGTCCTCCCGCATTTTCAATGATTTTTGTATAACCCATTCTATCTGCAGATGCTTTTACATTAATAGAAGTACAAATCCAAAGTTCGTTTTTAATAGTTTTTCCTTCAACTAGATTAGATACTTCTTTAATTTCCTCTAAAGAAGCATGAGGACATCCAAGACAGATTAAATCTGGCTCTTTATCTGTTGTTGATAAATTTGCCCGTGTATTTAAAATATCTTCTTTTGTTATTGTAATCTCTTCTTCAATATTTTCATCGGCATTTTCATATTCTGGAGTAATATTTTCAATATGATATAATGCAACTGCACCAGATGATGCAAGAGCTGCACTTAAACTTTTTAAATCATTGTTAGATGGATTATTTTTAAGTTTAAAATATGGTACATCTGATCCAACTTTTTGACCAATAATATAACCTAATGCACCAAAATCTGCACCTTTTAAAATAGTATCTACATCAACAGAGAATTTAGCTAATCTATTTTCATCTAAATGAAATCCATACATCGGAGTTTTCCCAACAATAGCTGCAGCTAATGCTCCAGGTCCCCCTTCTCTATTAGTTTTTGCTCCAATAACAGAATTAACATAAGCAACTGCAGAAGATTCTGACCATGCAATATGATCATGAAATCTTGGAACATTTCCAACAAGATAAGGAGTACAAGTACAAGTTTTACTTATTCCAAGAGATCCATAAGCATCTACGATTTTATTTTGTTTGATACTAAAATCTTCAGGAAATCCAAGTTTTTTCCAATTATCTAAATCAATTCCAGGAGGATTTAAAGTAGATGTTACTGTTGCTTCAGCTTTTTCATCATTTGCTAAATCTTCCAAATATTCCAAACCAGCATCACCAATAGTTTTATAAGAAACTCCTGAAACTTGTGCTGATGTAATATCAACTAAATTAGGAGCATCATAAATTTCACCTAAAGCTATTAAAATGTCCATACTTTTTCTAACAGTTTCACCATATTCTCCATTAGACATGTCTTCTTCTTTTTGGTTTAAATACATAATATTCCCTTTTTAAGAATTATTTATTTGGTGTTCAACAATGTCATTTACAAGATTTAAAAAATTATCCATACTATCATATGGAATCATAGCTCCTGCAGCAATATCATGTCCCCCACCTTGACCTGCAAAGTTAACAGAAGCGTCTTGAAATGCTTGACCAAGATTTACTCCTTTTTCAACCATTTCTCTTGTAGTTCTGCCAGAAATCTTAATATCCTTAAATAGTCTAGAAATTCCAATAACAGGCTTATCATTATTTAAAATATGAATAGATAATCCAATACTAGCAATAGTTCCCATAATAGATTTTAAAACTTTATCCTCACTATAAAGATATTGAATATAATCAAGATTAACTGAACCTTCTTTTTTAATCCATTCAATTCCCTTAACAATTTGATCCCTGTATTTTTTTTGTAAATCAAGTGCTATATCTAATGCTTTTTCGCGTTCTCCAATAGCTATGCTTAAACCTAGGCCAAATTTTTTGTTTTTACCACAAGCATCTAAAATATAAGAATATTCTTCTAAATCTTTTAAAAATTGATTTTCTTTAGGTAATTCATAAATATTACCAAATATATCTGGATTTATTTTAATAAGTTCATCTTTTAAGATATCTTTCTCTTCATCTTCTAACTCAGAGAATTTAATGCCATAAGATACACCCATTTTCTCTAAAAAGCCCATTGAACTTTCTAAATCACCAGTTAAATTATCTAAAGGAGGTGAAAAAGTATATGCAAGAGATTTATACAAGGGTTCTGAATTTTTTGAAACTATTTTTAATCCTTCGTGCATTTCTAAAGCGCCTGAATCAATAGCATCTTGTAAAATTAATTCATTAACTCCGATAAATCCATTTTGTCCCTGCATATCTCCAAAAGCGCCAATTAAAGCAAAATAAGCTAGATGTTTTTTATCCATGTCCCTTATAACAAGATAACTAGATCCAGCACCACTTAAATCTTTACTTCCATCAATTCCAAAAAGGTGAGGATTTACATGATAAACATTATCACTAGGTTCAAAATCCTGAACCTGATGATGATCTGCAATGATAACATCACATTTAAAAGAACTAAGTTGTTTTAAATATGCGCTGCCCATATCACAAAATACAAACAATTCATATTTTTCATTTCTTAATTCATCAATAACATCGTCTTTTAATCTAGGTATAATAGTTGTATGAAATTGAGCGTTTTCTTCTTTCAAAGCATTAACTACCACAGCAGCAGCAGATATTCCATCAGCATCATTATGGGAAATTATTCTAATAACATTTCCCATTTCAATGTGCTTTTTAAGAATATTACAAGCTTCATTAGCTCTATTTAACAAGGAGTGCTGCTTCTTGTGGGTCATATCTCCATCCTTCAGGTAATTTTCCATCATTGACATAATAAGATCCTAATCTTCTTATTCTAGATTCTATGATAGTTAAACCTCTTTTTGAATGTAAATCCTTTGGATTTTCTTTTAAATGATCCCTAATATTTACAGCTCTTTTAATTAAGTTTAAGATATCCTCAGGATATTCACCATATTGCTCATTCTTTTTAAGAATTGCAGTAATTTTTTCACCAGTTACTTCTTTAACGCTAGGAATACCATATTGATCTCTTAATATAATTCCTATTTCACTAGTACTTTTTCCTTCTTTGTTAAATTTTAATATAAATTCTTCGATTTCTTCGTTAGAGTATGTTACCCAATCAGGTTTTGCCATAATAATCACCATTTAATTTTTTTATATAATAAGAACTTATTTATTAGAATACCATTCTATAAACTGTTCTAAAGAATTATTTCTATGTGAAAACTGATTTTTCTCTTCAGTTGTGAGTTCACCAAAAGTTTTGTTTTTACTTTCTATATAAAAAAGTGGATCAAAAGCAAAACCTAAGTTACCACGTTCTTCTGAAGCTATTTCCCCCTTGACCTTACCTAAAAAAACCTTGGGCTCAGAATTGGGGGTACAATACCCAATAACTGACCTGAATTCGGCATATCGGTCAGAGATGTTTTCCATTAATTTTAAAATCCCTTTATTTCCTATAGTCTCTTGAACATAAGATGAAAAAGGACCAGGAAAATCATTCAAAGATTTAATGAATAAACCAGCGTCTTCAACAATCACAGACTTATTTAATTTACGACTAGCATATTTTGCACCGTATAGAGCTACTTCTTCAAGTGTTCCTTGAACTTCTGGGTAGCCTAAATCAATATGCTCTAAGTTAATATCGAATTTTTTAAAAATATTTTCTGCTTCTATAACTTTGTGTTTATTACCAGTAATAAATGTTATCATAAAAATACCTCAAAATGTTAA
>JAJDHW010000078.1 GCA_030266405.1 Methanobrevibacter sp. OttesenSCG-928-I08 | reverse complement strand
AATTAAACTTACTCCAGTTAATATTTGCTGTTTTTTACTGATTTCATATTCATTAAAAAGAATCAAATCATCAGGACAGCTTTTAAGAAGTTCCTCACAACTATTAGCTATTGTTTGATTAAAAATAGCTGGAATCCATCTTATATGGAATTTTTTATTTTTAAGTTCTAAAAGTTCTGGAATAAATGCACAATTTTTAATTAAGGTTAATGTAAAATCAATTATTAAATCCCAGAATTGAAGATTATAATTAAAATGTTTTGAATTATTTTGAAGCAATAAACTTAAAAGATCTTCTTCATAAGTATTACTTTTTTTATTTAAAGATTCATTTCCATTAAAAATATCTGAAATAGAATGATTATCATCAATATTAATAATAAAATCATTCCATTCACTAGGATCAACATTAATATTGTTTGTTTTGATGTTTTCACTAAAATAGGAAAAATCTTTATAAAATTCTTTAAGTATTAGTTTAAAATCTTCTTTTGAAAATTTAGGATTAGAACTTAATAAAATAAAAATTTCTTCAAATAAATCTGGAGTATCTGAAAAATCGATATGATTTAACTTTTTATAAACTTTATTATATCTAAATTGTTTTAAATCACTTTGATGTTCTGTTTTTTTAAAAGTTAATTTATCATTCTTTTTAAAAGTTAAAACATCATCAATATGTTTAATTTCTGATTTATTAGTTTTATTTATCTTTTCATTAAAAAACTTCTTTGATAACATATATTCTTTACTACATTCTGGGCAAAAAATCCTGTTTTTATCATAAATCAAAGAGCTATTACAATTATCACAAAGAAAATCTTGTCCCTTTCTATCTTTTACTTTACCTTCTCTTATCCAAGCTGTAGACAATTTTTCATTTTTATGATAAAATCTAATAATATCCATGCAAGTTATTTTTGTTTTTCATTAGTTTTATTATTTTTTATTATGAAAATTGGAATTTTAAATTAATTAAATTTTATATAAAACTGATAAATTTATATATCTGATAAAATAAAATATCATATAATAATAAAATCAGAGGTTTAATATGGTAAGAACTTCATTATATAGTGGGTTTCAAACAGTAATTCCTGCAGAAATTAGAAAAAAACTAAATATAACATTAGAAGATTCTTTAGATTGGGACTTAGATGAAAATAATCAAATAAAAATTAAAATAATCAAACAAAAAAATTTAAAAGATTTAACAAAGTTTTCAATAAACTCTCCAAAAAAAACAAATTCTGTAGATTTAAAAAGAAAATCTGCAAGAGGAGATTTTTAAGTGATTTTTGTAGATAGTAGCTATTTAATAGCAATACTTATAAATAATGATTATCATCATAAAAGAGCTTTAAAACTTGCAGATAAAGTTACAGAAAAGAGAATAATAAATAATACTGTATTAACTGAAACTTTAAATTCTTTTACTAAGTGTGGTGGGAAGTTAGCAAAAGAATTATTTGAAATGATTAATGAAACACATGAAATTCAATATTTAACTAGAAAAGATTATCAAAATACAATTGATACATATTTATTTTATGGTTCATCAATAAATTATTCTGATTGTACTATGTTAGAAACTATGAAAAAATTAAATATTAATAAAATACTATCTTTTGATTCTGATTTTGATAAAATAAAAGGAATTAAAAGAATATATTAAAAATTAAAGTAGAAAAATAATGATTTATTTATTCTACTTTAATAATATTACTTGTTGAATAGCTATTCCATGTTGCTGTTGCAATATAGCTTCCTGGGTCTAAATTAATATTTAATCTAGCTATTCCATCACTACCACTAATTTTATTATATATTCTTCCATGAATATTTATTTCAACTGTTTGACCAGCTAATGGTTGGCCATGTTCATCTAAAACTTTAACATCATAGGTTTTATTTTCTGTAAATGTTTTATTTAAATCATATCCAATTAAAGTAGTTTTAACAGTAATATTATTACTAATACTTAAACCATCAACATTAGTAGCAGTAATTACATAGTCTCCGGGATATAAATTAATAGTTAATATAGCTATTCCATATTTATTTGTAGGTTTATTATAAAATACACCATTAATATTAAATGATATTGTTCCGTTTAAAGGATTTCCTTGTTTATCAACTGCTTTTACATAATATTGTGATCCATTTCTATAAAATTTAACTAAATCATCACCTATTATTGTAGATAAAACTGTTAAATTAGTAGTAATACTAGCATTATTATAATTTTCTGTTCCATTAAAATAGCTTGATATTGTGTAGTTATTTGGATTTAAATTAATATTTAAACTAGTTTCACCTGATTCATTTGTAATTTTATTATAAGTAACTCCATTAACAACAATATTAATAGTATAATTAACCAAGAGATTACCATGTTGATCTTTTAATTTAACAATATATTTTGTTCCATTTTTATAATACATAATAATATTACTTGCATTTAATATAACATCAGCTTTAATTACTACAAAACTAGTACTATTTGAAGATTTACTATGATTTTCATCTCCGTTATATTTAACAGTTAAGTTATAATCTCCACTATTTAATCCAGATAGTATGTATGGTAATTTATTAACATCAACAGTGTTATATTCTTTACCATTAATGAAAATGGTAATATTTCCAGTTAAATTACTAACATTGAATTTTACCTGAACTGTTGCATTTTCACCATAAATAATATCTTCAACATTAACATTTACTCTGGAATTTATTTTATGTACTGTGAATTGTGTATTAAATGTTATATTTGTGTAGTTTTGATTTCCATCATATAATATAGTTGCAGTGTAGTTGTTTGCAGGTAATTTACCTGCTGTTATGTTTCCTATACCATTGATTGTTGTTATTGTATATTGTGTCTTATTTATTGTAATTGTTATTGTGTCATTTAATCCAATACCATCAATTCCACTTAAATTTGCATAAATAATAGTGTTTTCACCATAAACAGTGTTTGAAATCACAATATCTAGTATTGGTGTAAATTTATAAACAGTAAAATTAGCACTTGCTGAATTACTGGTGAAATTTGTATTGTCAATTAAATTAACAGTTACTGTGTAATCACCAGGACTTAAACCTTTAAAAGTGTAATTTCCTTGACCATTAACAATATTTACAATGTAATAATCTTTCTTATTTAATGTGATATTTACAGTTGTATTGAATTTAGTGTTATTAACATCTGTTAGGTTTATAAAAACTATTACATCATTATCATATGTTTCATTATTTACAGTTAAATTTAAAATAGTATTAGCAGGATTAATGATTATTTTTCCTGTTTTAATAGTAAGATTGGTTCCACCATTATATGAACCAGTAAAAATAAATGTACCGATTTTATATATTTGTGTTTTATATGTGTATATTCCATTAGTATAATTAGATAATGTAAATGTTTTTAAAATACTATTTGTTAATCTTACGTTTTGTCCTACTATGTTGTTTCCTTTATCATCAGATAAAATTGCATTTAAAGTAAATATTTCCCCATAATTTCCAATTAGAGTATCGTTATTTAGTATTGTTAATGTTATAGAGCTAGTAATTTTTGCATTATTAAAAATTCTTTCAAAACCAATATCATTATCCATTGTGTTATTTTTTAAAAACAATGTGCCTCTATCATTATAAACAAAATAACCTCCAATAGCTGTGTTGAAAATATTATTTAATACATTACAAGAAGCACTAGCACCACTATTAAAAATTGCACTATTATTTTCATTGTTGAAATTATTACTATTTGCAGTAAAAACAGAACCTGTGTTGTAGATTGCACTGCCATTTATTCCAGAGTTATTAGTGAAAGTAGAATTATTTACATTAAAATTACTTCCTATATTGTAGATTACACCTCCTCTTTTTCCAGTATTACTAGTGAAATAGCTATTACTTATATTAAAATTACTACCTGCATTGTGTATTACACCACCATCAGTAATTACATTGTTACTAGTGAAATTAGAATTACTTATAGTAAAACCACTACCTCCATTAGTATTATAAATTACGCCTCCACCATATACTGCACTTTTTGAAGTGTTATTAGTGAAAATACTATTAACTATATTAAAATTAATAGCAATGTTATAAATTACACCTCCACCATGACCACCACTTTTTGCAGTATTATTTGTAAAATTACTATTAGCTATAGTAAAACTAGCTCCAGAGTTATGGATTACACCACCATTGATTGCAGAATTATTAGTGAATTTAGAATTATTTATATTAAAATTAATACTATTAAAATAATTGTGGATTGCACCACCAGTACTCTTTCCAGTATTAGCTGTGAAATTACTCTTATTTATAGTGAAATTACTACCTGTATTGAAAATTGCTCCACCACTACTTGTACCGTTTGCATTATTTTTAGTGAAATTACAATTATTTATAGTAAATTTTAAACCAAAACTGTTGTAGATTGCTCCACCACTAGATCCTACATTATTACTAGTAAAATTACTATTATTTACAGTGAAATAATCTTTAGTATTGTAGATTGCACCACCATTATTTGCAGTATTACTAATGAAAGTACTTTTAATTACAGTAAATTTATTTCCACTGTTATAGATTGCTCCACCACCATAAGATCTACTATTTGCAGCATTACTAAAGAAATAACTATTATTTACAATAAAATTATCTTGGGTATTGTAGATTGCACCACCAAAAGCAGTTCCTAAATTATTAGTAAAATTACTGTTATTTACACTAAAATTAGTACCTGCATTGTAGATTGCTCCACCACCATAATTATTACTATTACGTTGTGCACGATTATTATTAAAATTAGAATTATTTACAGTGAAATTAGTGCCTGTGTTGTAGATTGCACCACCATTGTCAGTTGCTGTATTGTTTGTGAAGTTTACATTAGAAATAGTGACTATACCTCCACTATTATAAATTGCAGCACCATTATTTACTTTTCCATTTATTAAATTTATATTATTAATGGTTACTCTGTAACTACTCTCTATATTAAATATTCTTGCACTACTTTTACCATCAATTGTATGTCCATTACCATTTATAGTTAAATTCCCTTTAATCATTATACCTGTTGTAATTTCTGTTGATTGCCAAGTGTAATTATCATTTAATTCTAATATTCCATTATTATTAATTGCTGTATTTACATCTGATTGTAATTGTGTGAAATTCTCTTCTGCTGATACTAAGTTTATTGAAAATATTAATATTAGTATTAATATTCCTATTTGAGCTATTTTCATTACATTTTGCC
>JAJDHW010000077.1 GCA_030266405.1 Methanobrevibacter sp. OttesenSCG-928-I08 | reverse complement strand
TGAAAAATTATTCTAATGATATGATATCTGCATTATAAGTTAAATCATCATCATTTATTTCAATGAGAACTGCTCCATTATTTTTTAACATACCTGGATTAAAGATTTCTGTTATGCCTACTTTATCTTTGGATTTAGCTTCATGAATATGTCCACAAATACTAATATCTGGTTGGAATTCATGAATTGTTTTTTTAACACCTTGACTTCCAACATGGTCTCCACTACTTGTTAAATCCGCAGAAGTATTATAAGGTGGTGCATGAGTTAATAATATCTTAATTTTTTTAGCATCTTCATTTGCCATAAATTCATATTCTGCAAATAATTCATAGATACTTGCATAGATTTTATCATCATCAATTTCACCAGGAGTATTAAATGGCGTAGGATTAGATCCCCCATATCCAAAAATAACTACATCCCCATAATAAATAATATTATTATGTAAACAGATTGCTTCTGTGTCTTTTATTGCATTACAAATTCCACTAGGATCACAGTTACCTGGAACTGCAATAACATCACAGTCTAAGTCAAAGATTTTATTAATAAAAGTATCAACAAATTCTAAAGGCCCAAAATCAGTAATATCTCCTGAAATAAGAACTAAATCAATGTCATTATTTTTTAAATACTCAAATAATTTAGTATTTTCTTCACCATGTATATCACTAATTGCTAAAATATTCATTTTAATTTCTCCTTAAGTTGAAAATCCAATAAAAAAAAATTATTCCATAACAAAAGAAGCCATTTCTTTTATACCTGATTGAACATCACTTTTGTCCCCATACAATGCTACAGTTTTATCATCATCAAATTCTATTATGATACCATTGTATTCAGCTATTTCTTGAACTCTTTCTTCTGCTAATGGATTTTTAAGATTAATCCTTCCAGCCGACATGCCTGGAGGAGTATTTATTAAAAATTTAGAGTTTGATTCAGGCATTGTATAAACTTCTTCACCTTGAACAACTCTTTTAAATTCATCAAACCATTTATTAAAATAATCACTACTAACATCGTTAGCCATATCTAATAAATGTTCTTGAACTTCAGTTAAAACCATGTTAGCTCTTGCTAATTCATTAATCATATCTGGATGATTTGGATCTCTTTTATAAAAATTAATAGAAGATCTTGCAAGACCTATATCTTTATTTATTGAATTAGGAATTGCATATCCTTTCTTTTTTAAATCTGTTAAAAGATTAACAATAATTAACCAGTTTTGTTCTGAAGGTAAACTCATAAATGGCCACCTAATATTTTTAAAGTAGTATGATTAATTTTAGCATCAGCTTCTTTCAATTCTTCATTAATTTGATCAATATTATCATATGCATCTAAAAATAATACATGGTGACTATCAGTACCAGTAATATCCAATATAGCTATTTCATCATCATCTGAGATTTCTCTATTATCAATAGTTGCTTTAAACTGAACATACGGCCCATATTCTTCTGGGAGATCTTTAAACTTAAATATTCCACCTAAAGTCGCGATAAACAAATTTTTCACCTCATAATTAATTTGATTATATACAAACAAATATACTATCTCAGTTATAATATAAAAATATATTGAAAAAAATTAAATAATTTATTTAATCACAAAGACTTTAGAAAATAATTATTAAAAAAAAAGAATAAAAAAGGACATCAAATCCTAAAAAAAAAAAATAAAAATATAAATTAGCAGAATTATTCTGCTGCTAATTTGTCATATTCAGCTAATACTTTAGCAAGAGCTGGGTCTGCATCAATTAAGTGAGAATCTAAAGTTAATTCTTCTTTACTTAATCCCATAGCTAATCCATATAATTGAGCTAAATGGAATACAGGAATATTGAAGTCAGTACCGTATTTTTTGTTTACTTCTGTTTGACCTACATCAAATTGTAAGTGACAGAATGGGCAAACATTAACAATAGCATCTGCACCAGCAGCTTGAATATTTTCAAGTTTGGTTTTAGTATAACTTAAAGTTACATCTATATCTCTGGATCTTAATCCTCCACCTGCACCACAACATAACATTTTTTCTTCGTATGGAATGGATTTAGCACCAGTAATCTCTATAAGATCATCTAAAATAGATGGATTTTCTGCAGATTCTTCAATGCCAATATCTTCAGTTGGTTTTAAAAAGTGACAACCATAATGAGCAGCAACATTTAAGTTTAATGGTTTTTCAACTATTGAACTTAATTTTTCAAATCCAACATCGTCTCTTAAAATTTGAGCAAAGTGTTTTACTTCGATTTCGCCTTTGTATTCTCTGTCAACATCTGCTAAAACTTGATTGATTTCTTCTTTTTTATCTTTATCTTCTTTTAACATGTGGTTACATTCATATAATGAACCAAAACAACCATTACATTCAGTCATGATATTTAAACCCATATCTTCTGCAATAGTAATATTACGAGCTGCAATTGAAGCCCATGTTTTTTCATCAAATGAACCAAATACACCTGGAGCAGGACAACATGATGCGCCTTCCATGTCTTTTAATTCAATATCAAGATTATCAAATAAAATTCTAGTTGCTTTTTCAACACCAGGGTAACGGTTGTTCATGATACAACCTAAGAAATATGCAATTTCCATTTTAATAACTCCTTAATAATATTATTCTTTTAATTCACCAGTTTCTTTATCGAAACCGATTAAAGTATCAAAACCTGTTTTTTCACAGATTGTTTGTATTTCTTTTAACGCTTCAGGGAAACTGTGAGTTGTTGGAGGTAATTCACCTAATCCTACTCTTTTCCTTAATTCTTTAGTAGCTGGGTTAATAGGTACTCCGTGTCCAGTAGTAATTACAAATAAACCAGTCATTTTATGTGGTTTTGCCATGTAACCTGCATGTGCTGCAATATTACGTGCTTTTTTAACAATTTCCACAATTTTAACACTTCTAGGACATCTTTCTTGACAAGTATAACAAGTAGTACACATCCATAATGAATCATCAGTGATTACTTCTTCTTTTAATCCAAGTAAACATTTTCTTACAAGTTGTCTTACTTTGTAAGGAGTTCTTTTACCTGAAGGACATCCCCCACCACATGTTCCACATTGGAAACAGTGATCGACACTTTCAATACCAGCATCGATAAATTCTTTAGTGAATTCTTTATCGATGTTTTCATTTGTTAATAACTCAGTATCAGTTAATAAAGTCATATTATCGCTCTTTTTATTATTTTTAGCTGATTTTTCTTCAGAAACTTCGTCAGCAGAAACTTTTTCTTCATCTGACTCCACTTCTTTTTCTTTTTCTAAAATTTTATTATCAGAAGGTAATTCTTCAGCATCAGAAGCTTTTGAAGTATTGATTTCATTAGCTTCTACATCTTTAGAAGTTTCTTCCAAATTAGAAGTGTCTTTAGCCTTAGAATCTTTTTCTAAGTTTGAAACATTCTCATTTTTAGAAACTTTCCCAAGATTGGAAAAATTGTCTGTTGTACTAGTAGCTTTAGATTTTTTATCTTCAGTTTTTTTATCTTCAGCTTTTTCAACTTTGATTTTTTTAACATCAGATTTTTTAGCACTAGTTTTTTTACTTTTTTTAGTAAAAGATTCAGAAGTTTTAGTTCCAGAAACAACATCATCAAGTTTACCATCTTTAGAAGATGATGTATTAGATGTTTTTTTAGGAGAAGTATTTTCCTTCTCACTATCTAAGACTTCTTCTTCAGAGATATTCTTTATTACATTCTCTTTTGCTCCGTTAAACAGAGCTTTAATGCGTTCTAAAACAGACATTGGAAACACACCTTGGAAAATCATAGGATAAAAAACCTCAAATCCTTAATTATAATATTTTAGGAATTACTATATAAAGCTTGCTAAATTTTTTGATTGTGTAACCTAAAAGGTTACAGTAATTTTTCTATTAAAGCATATGTTTTAATAAAAATAATTTAAATAAATAAATATATCAAAATGAAGGATTTGATTAAAATAAAATTTGAAATAAAAAGCCATGATGGACCTGGAAGACTTGGAAAAATTGAAAATAAAGAAACACCAATATTACTTAATAAAAAAGATTATAAAATAGCTCCAAATGAAGGATCTAGTTATAATATTCAAAGAGAAATAGCTGAAAAAAATGTTAAAAATACTATAAGCAAATCTAAAAAAGCTATTGAATCTGAAAACCCTTGTGAAATTGCAGTTATACAAGGATCCAAGTATATAGATCTTAGAATTGAATGCTTAAAAGAATTAGAAAAATTAGGATATAATGCATTTATAATTGCTAATGGAGACGATTTACTTCTACATCCTAGAGAATTAGTTGAAATGATTGTAAGTTTAAGAGAAAACATATCTCCTAATAATTTATTGTTATTTACATTTGCAGAACCTTCATTTATACCATTTTTAAGCTATTTAGGAATTGATGGATTCTTTAATGATAGTGCAGACTATTATAGTTATTTAAATGTTTTAATGACTCCTACAAAATCATATGATTTAAATGAATATGGCTTATATGACAATATGTCTAGAGAAGAAATAGCTATTTATAATGAAAATACATTAGATCTTGTTTTAAGAGAAGTTAGAGCACATATGAAAAATAGATCTCTTAGAAATTTAGTTGAAGAGCGGGCTGCATCAAACCCTCAAAATATGACAGCACTAAGAATATTAGATAAAAATTACCAAGAATATTTACTTAAAAATACTCATTTATATTAATTTGTTTTAAAAAAAAAAGTTAAAGGGAGAAAATTATAAATAATTTTCTGCTCTTTGTTCAAAATATGCTCTTGAATGAGCGCAAACAGGACATACCTCAGGAGCTTCAGTTCCTTCTTGAATATGACCACAATTAGAACATTTCCATTGGATTTCTTTATCTTTTACAAAAACAGAACCATTTTTAACATTTTCAGCTAAAAGTCTGTATCTAGCATCATGTTCTTTTTCAATGTTACCCACCATTCTAAATAGTGCAGCTAATTCATCGAAACCTTCATCATCTGCTGTTTCTGCAAATCCTTTATACATTTCAGTCCATTCATATTTTTCTCCAGCTGCTGCATCAAGGAGTATATCATAAGTATCTGGGAATTGATCACCATTTAATACTTTAAACCAAATTTCAGCATGTTCTGCTTCATTATGTGCAGTTTCTTGGAAAATATTGGATATTTGAACATATCCATCTTTTTTAGCTTTACTACCATAGATTAAATATTTAGTACGAGCTTTAGCTTCCCCTTCAAAAGCTGCCCAAAGATTTTTTTCAGTTTGAGTTCCTTTTATTTTATCAACGATTTCTGTTTTTAGAACTTTACTTGACACAATATCATCTCCATATAATAA
>JAJDHW010000076.1 GCA_030266405.1 Methanobrevibacter sp. OttesenSCG-928-I08 | reverse complement strand
AAATATAATTTTGAATGTAATTAATAAATAATAATCTTAAACTCTTAAATGTATCATGGTATTTTTTTATAAAATACCTTGTGTATTATATTGTGTTATCTGATATATAAAATTGTGTTATTTAGTTTTTTTTTCATAAAATTTATTATTTATAAAAAACATATTTACAATTAAACATTTAATTCGGTGATTTAATGAGTAAAAAAATATCTCCAAATAGTTTACTAAAAAATAACTACAAAAAAAGATGTAAAAAAAATTTATCTATAGATACTTTAAAATTAGACAATATTGAAGTTGATGATATAAAATTAAGCAAAAATGAAAGTAATTATGCAAATTATGTTAATTTAAATTATTTATTAAATTCAGTTTCAACATGTCAACTATCTGATGCTTATTCTAATTTATATAGAAAATCTCCAGTAATTGAAAATTTAAAATCAATTAATGGGAATAAAATATATGGAAAAATATTCACCTCTAAAACAAAGAGTGATGATTGGGGAACATCAATTTTAGCTATAGATCATTGTAAAAAAGGAGATATTCTTTTTATAAAGGTTGATGATAATGATTCAGCTATTTGGGGAGAAATTGCATCTAATTATGCTAAAGAAAATGGTGTTGAAGGAGTATTTATTCATGGTTCCTGTAGAGATGTTGATGTTTTAAAATACATTGATTTTCCAGTGTTTGCATTAGATAATGTTCCTAATGCAGGGCTACCTTTAGCTCTTGGAGATTTAGACTGCACTATTACTGTTAATAATAGGAATTTTTCATCTGGTGACTTTGTATATGGTGATGAAAATGGTGTAGTAGTTATTGAGAAAGAATTTTTTAAAGATGTTATTTTAGAAACACTTTCAATTAAACTTAAAGAAATAGAATTATTATCTAGAATTGAAAATGGTAATAAACTGTCTGAAATTCTCAAATTATCTTAATCTTATTAAATGATTTTCTCATTGAATTAAATAGGAAATTATTTAAATATTAAAAATTTTTTATATATAAAAGTATCGTAACATTTATATATGATGACAGACAATTATAATATATTGATACACTTTTTATGTATGTTTGGTTTTTATGAAATTTTTAGGAAATAGTTTACATATTGCAAATTCTGGGAAGTTAATAGCTAGATCTGATGAAACGCCGTTTACTGGAGCTATTGTATATGATAGTAATAAAAATAAAATTGGCAAAATTAATAATATTTTCGGACCTACAAAACACCCATATGTTTCTATAAACTTATTTAGATCCTCTAAAACTGATGAAATTAAGAAGAATTATGGTGAGAAACTTTTTGTATCAAAACATAATAAGAAAAAACATAATAAAAGGGGGAGAAGAACACGACAGAAAAAATGAAAGAACAACAAGCTCTTAAAAAAGAGATGGTTCAAAAAAACAATGAGAAGAAATTACCTGTTGAATCTTATGATAGTGATAAACAGACTCACTGCCCTGAATGTGGTTCTGAAAACTTAATTGGAGATTACGAAAGAGCAGAAGTAGTATGTTCCAATTGTGGATTAGTTATTGACGAAAATTTAGTTGATATGGGTCCTGAATGGAGAGCTTTCGATCATGAACAAAGAGATAAACGTACTAGAGTTGGTGCTCCAATAACTTACACTATTCACGATAAAGGTTTAAGTACTATGATTGATTGGAGGAATAAAGATATTTATGGTAGAGATATTCCTGCAAGAAATAGAGCTCAATGGTACAGACTTAGAAAATGGCAAAGAAAAATTAGGATTTCTGGTGCAACAGAACGTAATTTAGCTTTTGCTTTAAGTGAATTAGATAGGGATTCTTCTAGATTAGGCCTTCCAAGAAGTGTTAGAGAAGCTGCTTCTATTGTTTATAGAAGTGCAGTTGATAACAAATTAATTAGAGGTAGAAGTATTGAAGGTGTTGTTGCAGCTTCATTATATGCTGCATGTAGACGTTGTAATGTACCTCGTACTTTAGATGAAATAGCTGAAGTATCTAGAGTCACTAAAAAAGAAGTTGGTAGAACTTATAGGTTCTTAGCACGTGAATTAAATATTAAACTACCACCAACATCTCCTGTAGATTATGTTCCTAGATTTGCTAGTGAACTTGGTTTATCTGGTGAAGTTCAATCTAGAGCTATTGAAATAATTGAAAAAGCTATGGAAAAAGGTTTAACTTCAGGTAGAGGACCTACTGGTGTTGCTGCAGCTGCATTATATATTGCTTCAGTTTTGCTGGGCGAGAGAAAAACTCAAAGGGATGTAGCAGATATTGCAGGTGTTACTGAAGTAACCATCAGAAATAGGTATAAAGAATTAACAGAGCAACTCGAAATGGGCGTAACGCTCTAATTCTATTTTTTTTATTTTATTTTTTAGAATATTTTTCTATATTATATTCTAATTCTTTTATAATTCCTTCATTATCTGTTTTTTTAACAGAATTTAGCTTTTTTTGATATTTATCTAATTTTGATAAAAATTTATTAATTTGATTTGTTTTTATTTTTGAATGGTATTCTCCATAACCTAGTTTATCAACATAAAAACCATTTAATATTTGTTCAAAGTTTCCATGAGCAGGAACACTATATATTGGTTTTTTAAGGTAAATAGCTTCACTAATTAATGTAAATCCACCATTACATATTACAGCTTTTGCTTCAGATATATCTTTAAAGAAAACATCTTCATTGAACTTTTTAAATACTAAATTACCTTGTGTTTCTTCTTTATTAAAACCATAGATTATGAATTTTTCATTAACGTTTTTTAACTTTTCAACTAGTTTAATACTTGAATCACTAGTTTGATATACAAGAATATGATCTCCAATTTTTGGTTCTAACTTTAATATTTCATCTCTTAAAACAGGAGGATAAATAATAGCTTTTTTACCTTTTCTTACTTTTGGATAAAAGAAGCTTGTTAAAATATGAATTTTAGGTCTTAAAATATATGCTTTAATTACTCCTTTAGCTTTTAACATATCTGTTTGATGATGATAAGGGTAATCAATTTTTGTTTGTGTAATCATGTGGATATTATCTAAACTAATTAATGGGACGTTAATAAGTTTACTTAAAACACTAGAATAATTTTCAAAATCAGAAATAATTATATTTGGTTTATATTTTCTAGATTGTTTATAAAGTATGTCATATCCCTCTTTTAAGTTAGTAGGATTAGCTTTCATAGCTTTAAACAATGTTTTACTATCACTAACTTTATTATTTTCATAAACTGTATTAAATCCACCAATTTCATATACATTTTCAAATTTATTTTTTAAATATTTATAAGCTCTATCACTTGAGAAGATATGGATATCATATTTATTTTTTAGTTTATCTATTATAACTCCACTTCTTATAGCGTGCCCCATTCCTTCTCCACAAATAGAATAAAAAACTACTTTTTTACTATTTTTTTTACTAGATTTTTTAGTAAAACTTTTTATAGAATTTTTAATAAGAACGTCTGTAGAATCTTTAGCTGCTTTAGAAATCTTTTCAAAGTTATTTAATTCATTTGATTTTTCAGCAATTATTTCCATTTCTTCTTTATCAAGAGGAATTAATGGGCCATGACCAAAACCATAATCAATTTCATCAGCATCAGTTCTTATTCCTTTAAAATCATTGTATGTGCTTTTTCCATATTGTCTAAGTAGTGTATATAGGCCTTCTTCTTCAAGTCTTCTAGTAGATACTCCTATTTTAGGGCCTCTTAAAACTTTAAATCTTTCTTTTTTAGCCAAACGTTCTATATAATCAGTATCTTCTCCAAAATTAAGTGTTTCATCAAAACCATCACATTTTTCATGTAATGATTTTTTTGCAATAATTCCATAACAACCTGCACCATGTGGTTTAATTTTTTCTGTGGCTATCATAAACCAATTAGCTAAATTATGAAGAATTATATCTTCTGTTTTTTTAGATAAAGGTTCCATTTGAGTAATGCCAATCCCAATATTTTCTGATGTAAATTCATGAACTACTTTTATAAGATAATTTTTTGGAAGTTTTAAATCAGAATCTAAAAATAATAATAATTCCCCTTCAGCTATTTTAGCACCATTATTTCTTCCAACACCAGGTAATCCACCTTCAACTATTTTACAATTATATTTTTTAGCTATTTCAACAGTTTTATCATCAGATTCTGCATCTGCAACTATTATTTCATAATCTTGATAGGTTTGGTTTTTAATACTTTCAAGTAATACTGGAAGATATTCTTCTTCATTAAATGTTGGAATAATAATACTAATCTTCATAATTTTCATCATTTATTTTTGTTTTAATATATATCCTCATATTTTAAATAAATACTTATCTTTAAAATAGAATTTTAATAATTACTATATTTTTAAAAATAAGAATATCCATTCCACGAAACTGTGAAATAATCACATTTATTTTTCAGAGTACTTGAAAGGTTATTTAACAATTCATTTTCATTATATTTATTTGAAATTAAGATATTTGTAGTGTTTTTATCTTCTACAATTTTTAAGGTTGAATAATCTTGTTTAAAATCTATTTCTTCTTTTAAATTTGAAATATTTATCTCATAATACTCAGTATTTGCACCAATAAGTGTAATAGATAATCTTAAAGTAAGAATAATTATTACAACTAAAAAAGGAATAAGTTTTTTTATAATACTTTTATATTCTTCTTTAGTTTGAGGTAGGTTTATTTTCATTGATTCTCTATTTTTAAAAATTTTATTATAATAATGATTAAGATAATTTTCATCTATATCTATTAAAATCAATCCACAAATTCCAATAATTGCAGGAGTTGAGAAGAATCCTCCATCTAAAATTCCTATTATTCCACAAGTTCCAAAAAATGATAATAATATCGTAATTAGTAAACTACGTTTTTGAATAGCTAAAACAATAAAAATAAATATTATTGGGAAAATTAAAACAATTAAATTAGATATTGGAGGAATATATGGATAAAGAGAGTTTCCAAGATTAATACTTGATGGAATAATCGATCCCATTATGGTTTCTAATAAATTTCCTAAAACTGATTTATAAACATGTGAATGTAATATACTTGTACTAGCCATTTCAGGATTCATTGATATAAAAATAGTATTTAAATCTATATTTAATGAATTTCTCATTAATATTTCTAATATAATTCCTATAACTCCAAGTAAAAAACATAGACAAATAGCTATTTTTAAATAAAGATTATTTTTTGTTAAATGGCTTTTAATAAACTTTAAATTTGATAAAATTAGAATTAATCCCATTAATGAAAAGAATAAAACATCTTTTCCTTTTGAAGATCCCATAAGGAATAAATACATAATTGGTCGAATAATCATATCAA
>JAJDHW010000075.1 GCA_030266405.1 Methanobrevibacter sp. OttesenSCG-928-I08 | reverse complement strand
ATTATAAAGAATATTTGAAGCTTTTTAAATTAAAACAACCTAAACAAATTTTTGTTGTTGTAGCATATGAGAATAACGCTGTTGTTAAAGCTGCAAAAGATTTAAATATTGAAGTTATTGAAATTCAACATGGTACAATAAGTAAATATCATTTAGGCTATTCATATCCTAATAAAACAAGATGTTTTAATGGAAAACTTGAAGAAATAGCTTATTTTCCAGATAAATTATTAAGTTTTGGAGATTATTGGAATAATTCAAGTTATTTTCCAATATCTAGAGAACATATTATTTCAATAGGATTTCCATATTTTGAAAGTAACACAAAAAATTATATGGGTGTAAATAAAGAATCTAATAAAATATTGTTTATATCTCAAGGTGTTATTGGTAAATATTTATCAAAATTTGCATTTGAACTTGGAGAAAAATTAAGTTCTTATGAAATTATCTACAAGCTGCATCCTGGAGAATATTCTTCTTGGAGAGAAAATTACAAATATCTTCTTGATGCATCTAAATTAGATAATTTCAAAGTAATTGATAATAATAATACTCCTTTATATCAATTATTTGCAGAGTCTAACTACCAAATAGGAGTTTTCTCAACAGCTATTTATGAAGGGTTATCTTTTAATTGTAAAACTTTTGTTCTAGATTTTCCGGGTGTTGAATATTTAGATGATTTGGTAGATGATGGTTTTATATGTAAAATTAATTCTGTTAATGAATTGATTCAAAATATTGAAACATTTGCTCCAAAAAACTATAATAAAGATTTCTTCTTTAAAAAATATGATGAGAATGTTTTAAAAAATATAATTAAGTGATTTATGTGAGTGAATATGTTCAATTTATAAAAAGAATTGGTTTAGTAGGGATTACTAATATTTTAATATCTTTAAGTGGATTAATATTTATTCCAATAATTACTAAAAGCTTTTCAACTTCTGATTATGGGGTATGGGCTCAAGTTACAACAACAATAGCTTTAATTCCTAATTTGGTAAATTTAGGCCTTCCATATACAATGGTTAGATTTTTATCTCCTGAAAAAGATAAAACAAAAATTAAAGACTCGTTTTTTTCCATGATGCTACTTGTACTCATATCAAGTCTTATTATGGTTATTTTAATGTTATGTGGGTCTGAATTAATAGCTAATTCACTTTTTAATGGAAAAATACAGATTTTATATGCAGTTGTAATAATTTCATTTTTTGCTTGTTTGAATTTAATGCTTTTAAGCTTTTTTAGAACTTTCCAACAAATTAAATTATATTCTTTATTTTTAGTTCTGCAAACTTATTTAGGTGTGGCAGTATGTATCTTTTTAACATTAAATAAAGAACCAATTGAAACAGTTGTTTGGGGTTTACTTGTGGGTTATTTTGGAGTTTTCATAGCTATGAATATAATTATTCTAATTTTCTTAGGAAAAGGAATACCTAAACTTAAAAATTTAAAAGAAGAATTAAAATTTGCTATTCCCACCATTCCAAGTAATGTTTCTTCTTGGGTTGTAGATTCTAGTGATAAATATGTAATTGGTATAATTTTAGGATCTACATTTGTAGGATATTATTCTCCAGGTTATGCATTAGGTAGTATTCTTTTAATGTTTTTATCTCCATTTGCACTTTTGCTCCCAGCTATTTTACCAAAATATTATGATGCAGGCAATATATCTAAAGTTAATACTTTTTTAAAATATTCAATGAAATATTATCTGATTTTAACAATTCCAGCAGCAATAGGAATGTCAATTTTATCAAAAGAATTACTTTTAATTTTAACAACTTCTGAAATTGCTATGCAAGGTTATTTAATAACTCCATTTGTATGTCTTGGTGCATTGTTTATGGGAATTTATGGAATCATTAATAATTTTATAATTCTTGAGAAAAAAACTAAAATATTAGGTCATATTTGGATTTTAGTAGCTATTTTCAATATAATTTTTAATATAATAGCTGTTCCTTATTTAGGAATTATTGGGGCAGCTATTGTAACATTAATTTGTTATTTCTTTGCATTTTTAGTTACTGCAACTTATAGTAGAAAAAGATTTAAATTACCATTTGATATTAAAGATATGTCTAAAATAATAATATCTTCTGTTATTATGGGTATTTTTGTAAAAATAGCTAATCCCTCAGGAATTTTAAATATTTTAATTGTTATTTTAATAGCAGTAGTTATTTACTTTGTATTACTATTTTTATTAAAAGGAATAGATAAAAAAGAAGTGGATATATTTAAAGAAATGATTTAATGAAACTTTTTTTCATTTTTTAATTTTTCATAATGATCAATATCTCTATATTTAATAATTTTTGCTGGATGACCTCCAGCTATTGCACATTTTGGTATATCTCCTACAACCACACTACCTGCTTGAATGATAGCCCCTTCATTAATCTGGACTCCTGGTAAAATTATAACTCTGTTTCCTAACCAAACATTATCTTTAATGATGACATCTTTTGATATTAATGTGTCGTCATAAGGTATAGATTTACCATTATCATAATTGTGACTACTAGATATAATCATACATTCTATTCCAGAGTGAAAATTATTTCCAATTTCTACTTTTCCTTCTCCTTGAATGTGCATACCATTAAAATTAACATTATTTTTAAGAAAAGTATTTGGAGTTGCATTACTTTTGCCATTAACTTTTAAATTACTGCCACATTCTTTAACAGTTTTTAAAATAGCTTTTTTATATCTTTTTTTCTTTAAATTTATTAAAAAATTAAAAATAGACGACATTTCATCACTTTAGAATAATTATGAAGAACAGTCTGTAGCATATTGACTAAGAAGAACAGCACATTTATGGACTGTAACAGTGTCTAATTTTGTAGGACTAGTTTTAATGTTATTTATAAGTTCATCTAAAAATAAATCTTCATCTGTTAAAGGCATATTAATAACAGCTACTTCATTATTTACAAATCCTACAAGAGGTTCAACAAAATAATTTTTAAATCCATTATCATTAAGGAAATTAATTAAATTTTCACCTAATCTTAAGGATTTTTGTTTAATTTTATTATCATGCTCAAATTTATCTTCTTTAACAGTGTATTTAAAATTATCTGAATTATTTTCTGAAATACTTTTCATGAGTTCATCTTCACCATCTTTTATGAATTCAATAGTTTCATTTTCAGATTTTAATCTTTCATTGTCCTTTTTTGTATTATATTTTTGAGTAACTATGGAATATATTCCTGAAGGACCAATAACAACATGATTTATCCCACTACTTGATCCTGGAGCTCTAACATAGTAAAGAACGTAATATTCTTCAGGAAGAGTTAATAATTTTTCTCTTATTATTTTCCCTCTTTTTTCAACATCACCATAGTCTTTTGTTTTATATAATCCTATGCAAACTACAATAATTCCTATAGCTATGAATATATATCCATAGCCTCGATTTGAACTTAAAATATCTAATATTCCAATAATTCCAAATATTAATCCAATAATTAAATATACATAATGATAAGATCTATATTTTTCATTAGGATATGGAATTAAGGACTGTTTATCAGAACTTGCATTATTGTTAGGTTCTTTTAGAGAAAATCTATCAAAAAAACTATTTTTAGTAATATTTGATTGATTTGAATTTTCAGATTCCTCTAAATAATCAGTCTCAATATTTTTATACAATTTTTTTTTTAAGTATTCTTTTAAAATAAAATAATCATTAGTTTGAGGAACTTCAAATTCCTTACTAAATCTTGATAAAATAGATGCAGGTATTCTAGTTCTTGCAGTTTGTAATGGTGTTTTTTTTTCTTCTAAGTTAATATATTCATCTGAAAAAAAACTTTCAAAGCTATTAGATTCTTTTTTTTTATCAGATTCTTTTTTTTTATCACTATTATGCTCAGTGTTAAAATTTTCAACTTCTTTATTTAAATCATCATCAATGTATTTTAAAGATCCACCACAGCTTTCACACTCGTAGTTTAATATATTTTCTTTTTGATTAAGCCTATATTTTAGCCCACAATCTTCACATTGGATGATAATGTCATCGTCATCAACAGGTGGTGAAAATAAAGTAGATTTAGTTGATTTTTGTTCTGAAGGATATTGGTCTAACAATTCAAGACTTCCTGCGCATGATGAACATTCATATGCACTTATATCGTCGTCATCATCTAATTGATAGTTAGCACCACAATTTTTACATGTTACAATTTTCATTATAATACCCTAAAGACAATTTAATTATATTTATTATAATTTATAATTAATAATTCTTTTGTTGTTTATCTTTCTGAGCTTCCACTTATGAAATCATTAACTTTTTTATAAGCATCATCATCAGTGTATTGTACTGGGGGATGTTTCATAACATAAGATGAAATTGAAGTTAATTGGCCTCCAACACCTCTTTCAAGACCTAATTTACAACAACGGATTGCATCTATTACACATCCTGCGGAATTTGGAGAATCTTCAACACTTAATCTAAGTTCTATATTCATCGGGACATCACCAAATGTTTTTCCTTCCATTCTTAAGAAGCAAAGTTTATTATCATTTTGCCATGGTACATAATCACTTGGTCCAATATGAATATCTCTATCATCCATTCTTTCTTCAAGTACAGATTGAACTGCTTCAGTTTTTGATTCTTTTTTAGAGTCTAATCTGGATCTATTAAGCATATTTAAAAAATCAGTGTTTCCACCAGTATTAATTTGATATGTATGATCTAATTTAACTCCTCTTTCTTTGAATAAATTAGCTAAAGTTCTGTGTGTTACAGTAGCTCCAATTTGAGCTTTAATATCATCGCCCACAGTAGGAATTCCTTTTTCTCTAAATTTCATATCCCATTCTGGATCACTAACAATAAATACTGGCATACAGTTTACAAATCCTACTCCTGCATCAAGAGCTGCTTGAGCATAAAATCTTGCAGCCTTCTCTGATCCAACTGGCAAATAATTAAGAAGAATTTCTGCTCCACTTTCTTTTAAAGTATTTACAATATCGGCAGGTTCTTCATCTGCAAGAACAAATGTGTAGTCATCATCATATTTAGTCATATGTTCTGCAACACCATCTAAAACATGTCCCATTTGAACTTTAACATCAGATTCTGGGATGTTTTCTTCAAAAACTGTTGTACAGTTTGGTTTTTCGAATATTGCTTTATCGATAGTCTTTCCTACTTTACGTTTGTCTATATCAAATGCTGCAACAACTTCGATATCACTTGGTGCGTAATCACCAATTTTCCAATGCATTAACCCAATAGCGTCTTTTTCTGTTTTATCACTATAATATTGAATGCCTTGTATGAGGGAGCTTGCACAATTTCCCATACCTACAATAGCTATTTTAATTT
>JAJDHW010000074.1 GCA_030266405.1 Methanobrevibacter sp. OttesenSCG-928-I08 | reverse complement strand
ATAAAATCAACAAGAGACCACAAATTAGATCCATCATAATTCCAACTACCAGTACCATTAACATACCTGACAAATTCCATACCTTTAGGGAAATACTCAGTTAAAACAACATCACTAGCACTTGTACTACCACTATTAACAACAGTAATAGTATAAATCACCTCATCACCAACATTAGCAACAGTCTTATCAACAGACTTAATAACAGACAAAGTAACATTATTCAAAGTAGTGTTACCACTAGTAGTGTTATTAGAACTGTTATTTCCAGTCTCATTAGACTTAACATTAACAGTATTATGAACAATACCAGTAAAATTACCAATAACTTTGAAAATCAAAGTTAAATTAACAGTAGCTCCTGGAAGCAAAGTTTCATTTAAAAACCAAAGATTATTTCTTAAAATTATTATATTACCATCATGTATCCAAATATTTTTATCCTTATAATCTATTAATTCTAATCCTTTAGGGAAGTATTCTGATACAACAACACCTGTAGCATTTGTAGAACCAGAATTATGAATGGATATAGTATAAGTAATCAAATCACCAATATTTGCAGTTTCTTTATCCATTGTTTTTGTAATATTTAATACTACATCATGTAGAGTAACATTATCACTTGTAACATTTGTTCCATTAGTATTAATATTACTTGAAACATTAATAGTGTTGCTTATATTGCCTGTAACATTTCCAACAACAGTAAAAAATAAAATTAATTCTATGAAATCATTTTCTTCTAAATTTCTAGAATATGTCCAAATATTAGTGCCTTCTTCATGTATCCAATATATATCACCAGTAAAATTTTCGTATTTTAAACCATCAGGGAAATATTCAATAAGAGAAATATTTGTCACATTAGTAGTACCTCCATTAGCAATGAAAATTATAAATTCTATTAAATCTCCTTTATTTGCTTCAACAACACTAGGTTCTTTAATTATAACTAGAGAACCATTTGTTAAAATAGTGCCATTACTCGTAACATTTTCACCAGGTGTTTGATTTGTTATAACTTCTGCAGTATTGTTTACCATACCTACAAAAGTACCTTCAACCCTACATATTAATGTTAAGTTTACTGTATCTTCAGAAGATAAAATATCTTTTAAATTCCAAATATTTGTACCATCAACATGATTCCAAAGATTAGTATCCTGATAACTCAATAATTTTAAACCAAAAGGAATGTATTCAATAACAGTAACATTATTAGCATCTGTAGAACCTGTATTCTTAATTGTAATAGTATAAGTTACAATTTCATTAATATTAGCAATTTCTTTATCTACTATTTTATCAATCTTTAAAGAAACATTATTTAAAGTCGTATTATTACTAGTAGTATTTTCACCATTAGGAGTCTGATTAGACTTAACGTGAATAGTATTACTAACATTACCCACAACTTTACCATTAACTTTAAAAAGTAAAATCAGAGTAATATTATTTCCTGGAGCTAAACTACAATTCAAATTCCAATGATTACCTTCATTAATCCAAAATGTATTATTACCATAACCAATAAAATCCAAACCTTCAGGCCAAAACTCAGTTACAACAATACCCGTAGCTTCAGTAGTACCAACATTCTTAATAACCACTGTATAAGTAACATAATCACCAAAATTAGCAACAGACTTATCCACAACCTTACTAATATTTAGAATAACATTAGTCAAATTAGTATTATTACTAGTAGTGTTATTACCCATAGTTTCATTAGATTTAACATTAACAGTATTATTAACCAATCCAGTTACATTACCAATAACTCTAAATATAAGAGTCAAAGTAGCATTACTACCACTTACAATAACACCATTTAAAGTAAATAAATTACCATTTCGAGTCCAGAAACCAGTAGTATTCTCATAACCTTCAAAACTCAAACCTTCAGGCCAATACTCAGTTACAGCAATACCCGTAGCTTCACTAGAACCAACATTCTTAACAACCACAGTATAATTAATATAATCGCCAAAATTAGCTACAGACTTATGCACGATTTTACTAATATCTAAAACAACATTAGTCAAATTAGTATTATTACTAGTAACATTTTCACCACCAGGAGTTTGGTTAGTTTTAACATTAACAGTATTATTAATAATACCTGTAACATTGCCTACAACACTGAACAATAAAGTTAAAATAGCTTGCCCGCCAGCAGATAAATTACCAATAAGACTCCAAGTATTAAAACCATCATAGGCCCAATTTCCAGTAGAATTTATATATCCCTCATAACTTAAACCATTTGGGAAATATTCAAAAATTTTAACATTAGATGCATCTTTAATAAGATCCATATTATCAATTGTAATATTATATTGTATATAATCACCAGTATTAGCTTCAGTTACATTAACACTCTTAGTAATGTTTAAAAGTAATTGTTTAACGTTGAAAGTTACATTATCTGATGCAATATCTGCATTTTCAGCATCAACATAAACAGTATTAGTAATATTGTCAAAATTACTTATATTGTTAACAATACAATACAAATCTAAATAAACATATTCGTCCATAGGAAGAACACCATTTAAAGTCCAATGATAATCATTTAGTGTCCAATTACCAAAACTAGCATCCCATGCATAAAGAGTTAAACTTTCAGGAATAAAATCAATAACATTAACATTGAAAGCATCATAACCACCTGCATTATCAATGAAAATTCTATAAACTACAACATCCCCAATATAATGAACAGTGTTATCAACAATCTTAGTAACAGTCAAAAAAGTACTCATATCTAAAATATTAATAACTCCATTTTTAATAGTTAAATTATTACCTCCACGATAAGTACCATTAACAATATAAGTACCATATTGATTAGCAACAAAATTTTGGTAATAATAATAACCACTATTAAAAAGATCTACATCTTTACTAGACATAAGACTTTGAACAACAAAAGAAACATTCTGGCCAACAATACAATTACCTACATCATCAGTTAATGTAGCATTAAGAATAAAATTTTGATTAATTTCAACATCAACAGTTCGATTATTTAAATAATAAACAATAACTTCACTAATTATCATTCCTAAATTATATATTTTTTCAAAATTAGTAGAAATCATGTCATAATTTTTATTTAAATATAAAGTACCAATATTATATATTAAATGTTTATTATCTGAAGATACATATTTAGCATTATCAGAAATAAGATAACCTTCATTGTAAACAGCAGAACCATTCACAGCACTATTATATAAAAATTCATTACCTAAAATTTTAAAATTATCACCATTATTATAAATAGCTCCACCTTTACCATCAGCTTTATTAAAACTAAAATTATTATTATTTGTAATAGTAAAGTTATCACCATTATTATAAATAGCTCCACCATCACGTTTTACATTATTTAAAATAAAATTATTTTCACCAAAAATAGTGAAATTAAGTCCCTCATAGTTGTAAATAGCTCCACCATCAGTAGCAGAGTTATTATTTATATTATTCTCCCCACTGATAATAAAATAGTCACCACGATTATTACAAATTCCACCACCAACATTAGAAGCAGTGTTATTAGTTATTATATTTCCATTGTTTATTGTAAAAAATCTTGCACCATATTGATCGCCAGAATATGCATTATTATAAATCCCACCACCAAATGTAGCATTATTGCTAATTATTTGATTATTTCCAGTTATTGTGAAATTTTCAGCATATGAGAAATAATACCTCTCATCATCAGCTACAGAGAAATAAAAGTCATTGAAAATCCCACCACCACTATTAGAAGCAGTGTTGTTAAAAATCATATTATTTCCAGAAATAGTAAAGTTATTTGAATTTCTATTAAAAATTCCTCCACCATTAATACTTGCTTTATTATTTTCAATAAGATTAGATCCTTGAATTAAAAAATAATTACCTCTAATATTATTTCCACCATTGTAAATTCCACCACCAGTTCCAGCAACATTATAAGATATACTATTATTCCCATTTATTGTAAAATAATTTCCACCATTTTCAATTCCACCACCAGTTCCAGCAATATTATAAGATATACTATTATTTCCTATTATTTTAAAGTTCAAAGCAGAGTTATAAATTCCACCACCACTTATAGCTGTATTATTAATGATGTGATTAGCTTCAGAAATTATAAAATTTAAAGCTGAATTATAAATACCACCACCAATACCAGAACTACTTGTAGCTGTGTTTTTATATATTTTATTATTTCCATCAATTTTGAAGTTTATACCAGTATTATAAATACCTCCACCTTCACCAAATGTAGCATCATTATAAGATATATTATTATTTTCAGATATTGTAAAGTTCTCAGCAGTGTTATAAATCCCACCACCTCTTTGATTTGCGATATTATTAGATATTGTGTTATTGCCTATAATTTTGAAATATTTTCCTGTATTAGAGGAGTACAAATTATTATAAATTCCACCACCACTTTGATTTGCGATATTATTAATTATTTTATTTGAGCCTATAATTGTAAAGTTTTCACCATCGTTCCAAATAGCTCCTCCGTTATAAGAAGCATTATTATAAGATATGATATTATTTCCTTTAATTGTAAAGTTGACTACATTAGTAAAAATCCCACCACCATTTCTAGCAGTGTTTTTAGATATTGTATTAGTTCCATTAATTGTAAATTTTCCCATACGACCATATATTCCGCCACCACCACCAGTAGCAGTATTATTAACTATAATATTGTTTCCATTTATTTCTAAAATTCCTTCACTATATATTCCTGCACCACTTGTAGCTATATTATTAGATATGTTATTGTTTCCGTTTATTATAATGGAATTTGATCCATATCTATTAAAAATTCCTGCACCACTTGTTTCAGCATAATTATTAATTATTTTATGTGATCCTTCAATAGTCATGGTTCCTACATTATAAATACCACCACCATCTCCATTACCAGTTAAACTATTATAAAAAACATGATTATTAGCTATAATACTAGATCCACTTATTAAAAGATTAGTTCCAGTATTATAAATTCCTGCTCCTGCATTTTGAGAAACACAATTAATAATATTCACATTTATTAACTTATTATTTGATCCATTATTATAAATTCCACTGCCATTTTTACTATTAATACTTTCAGAAATTTTTTCTCCATTAATAATATTTAAATTTTTTACAGTTACATTATTTCCATTTATATACATAACTCTAGCAGAACCACCACTTGGAGATTTACCATTAATTGTATAATTTTGGCCATCAATAATTATATTATTTCGATTAGCAACAATTCCCAAATGTTTAGTTGAAACTTCCGAGTTTTGTAATTGAACATTACCCGTTAAATAAACTGTTTCTCCAGATCCTACATTACCAATAGCTGTTTGTACATTTTCAAAAGTACCTTGAGCATATTGATCTGCTCCCGATACAAAAGATA
>JAJDHW010000073.1 GCA_030266405.1 Methanobrevibacter sp. OttesenSCG-928-I08 | reverse complement strand
CCTATTTGTAAAAAATACAATAAATTATTATATGATAGTTGTTTAATAGTTTTATATAAACTTTATGATAAAACAAACAGTTTTTATGGGAGGATTGGTGAAATAAAAATTATTAAGAAAAAAACAAAAATAGTTAAAAAATTTTTATTTCTCATAAAAAAAAGAGAAAATTTTAAAAAATCCATTTCAGACAATATATTAATTCGTATATAATAAAACAATTTTAAAAAAATAAGATTAAAAAATATAACTTTTAAAAAAGTTTTCTAAATCCTCATCATCTAAAGGAGTAGGAGTAGAATATTTATTATTATCTAAAATATTTTTAGCTAAAGTTTTATATAAATTAGTTTCTTTTGAATCAGGAAAACGCTCAACAACAGTTTTTGCTTCTAATTCACTTTTTTGAATAAGTGGACTTTTGTCAATTTTCCCAATGACCTTTGTATCAATTAAATCTGCAAAATCATTTACAATCTTTTCTTCATTATCAAGATCTTTACAGTTTAAAATTATTCCAGATAACTTACTTTTAAGTTTAGTAATTCCTCTTGAAATGTTATTTGCAGCATATAAAGACATATATTCTCCAGAACTAACAATAAAAACTTCATCAGCATATTTTTCTCGAAGTGGAACTGAAAAACCTCCACAAACAACATCTCCTAAAACATCATAAATAATTACATCTAAATCTTGGGTAAAAACATCTAGATTTTCTAATCTTTTCATAGCTACTATAACACCACGACCTGCACAACCAATACCTGGTTCAGGCCCTCCACTTTCAACACATAAAACACCATTAAATCCTTCAAATATTAAATCTTCTTTTTTAGGATTTTTATTTTCTTTTAAGGTATTTACAACTGTAGGAATTCTTCCTCCACATAATGTTCTTGTTGTATCTGCTTTTGGATCACAACCTATAACTAGTGTTTTTAAACCTTCATTTGCATATGTTGCAGCGATATTAGAAACTGTTGTACTTTTTCCAATTCCACCTTTTCCATAAATAGCTATTTTCTTAGTCATTAAATTCTCCTTTTAATTTCCTATTTTTAATATTTTATATAATTCTTTATAATTAAAATTTGTTGAAATATCATTACAGTTCCAATGACTTTCACAACCAACATAATCTAGACAAACACATTGAGACGGAATTTCTAGAAAACTTAATTTCCATCCTCCTTCAATAAGATTATTTACACATGAAACTCCTAAAATAGCTATTTTTTTTCTAGATTCTTTTATAGTATTTTTAAACATTGTAGAATTATGTTCAATAATATATGTTTTAAAATTATTAGAATTAATTCCTTCCTCTGCAATTAATCCAATATTACAATTTTTATTACAACTTATACATTTTAAACCTATATCATCATTAATTGCTTTACAATTATTTTCATTTATATCTTTCATACACTTTGGAAGTGCAAGTGCATAATCTTCTTTTTTATGGAATTCTTTTTTAAAAACTCTATTCATTATCTCTGATGCAAACATGTTTAAATGATATTCTAGTTCATTCCTTGTTGAAAATATTATATCTTCCTTGTTTATATGGTGAGATAAATTATTTTCTACGTAATTGCCTACATTTGATGTATACTTTGCTAAATAGTTTTCACTATTTATTTTGAAAAGTTCTGTAAATTCTAAAATAATACTTAAATAAATAGATATTTCATTTTTAGATTTAGTTTTTAAAAAATCTCTCCAATTATATAAATGTTTTAATGATTCTTGATAATCACCAATAGCTTCTAAACAATTTAATAATAAATTTAAATTTTCTAAATTAAGATTTTTAGTTTTTAATTCTTTTTTATTTCCATAAATATGTTTAGTTAATAATAATCCTCTAATTTCATCAATTTCTATTTTTAAATTATCTGTAATAACATTATTATTTCTTATTTTAGATAATTTAGATAAAATATTTTGATAAAAGGGATCTAGAGAAATAGCTATGTTAATATAATTTTTCCACATAACTCCAAGTAATAATGATTCCAATAAATATTCTTCATAATTATCATTTTCAATGTAAATTTTAGTATTAGTATTTTTTAGATAATATTTATAATCAAATATAATATCTTTTAAATCATGTTCTGTTTTATCTAATATTAATGAAGTAAACTCTTTTATTTTTAAATAATAGCTATTATCTAATTTATATGGGCTTTTAATACACATATTATACACGTTGCGATTCTAAAATAAAATTAAAATGGCCTTCTATATCATTAAAAACTTCTTCATAGTTTATTTTTAGAGGATATTTAATAACAATCACCTCAAACATTTTAAACATACCATATTCATAATAATATTTAGCTAATTTTTCAGGATCTGATTTTTTTATAATTTTTTGATTCATTAAATCTTTATAAAAACAAGTCCAAAATTCAATTGGTTTTTCAATAAGCTCTTTTTGAAAGAATTCTTTAATTTTATCATTTCTATACATTTCAATGAATATTAATCTTAAAATTTTAACCATATCTGGTTTACTAAATTGATATTTTACCATTTCAGAACCAAAATTATATAATTTATCTGGACCTTTCATTAATAAGCTATTCATGTTCTTTTTACTGGTTTCAGCTTTATACATATTCTTAATAAAATAGTTAAAAATATCATCTAATATTGCTTCTTTTTTAGAGTAATGATTATAGATAGAACTTTCTTTTATCCCTACTTCTCTTGCAATTTCTCTAACTGATACTTCATTATATCCTTTTTTTGAAAATAGCTCTAAAGAAACTTTAAATATTTTATCTTTTGTTGAATTTTTTTTCATAAAAATCACTAACACTTGTTAGTATAATATTAATTTAAATATTATATAAAGCTAACGCATGTTAGTTAAAAAAATATAAAAAATTAATCAATAAAATAACTTTTAAATAAAAAAAATAATTATTCTCTTTTAACTAATTTATAAACAAAATCATTAGGGCGGACTTTATTAGGAATAGCTACTGCAATATTAACTCCTTTAGGCGCATGATTAATTTTTTCACCTTCAATTTCCATAGAATCAATCACATGATTAATTGAACCAGTAGTTTTACCTTGAATCATAATCTCATCATTTAAACTTAAATCATCCCAAATTTTAATTTCAGCAACATTTATTTTAGAATAATAATTAACAATCTTACCAATATCTTTTTTAATATAAGTTGATTGATTATTTTCACTAGTTTCATAAGGATTATTAAAATAAAAACCTGTATCAAAACCTCTATTAAAAACTTTAGATAATTCTTTAATCCATAATGGGTTAGTTTTATAATTTTCGTTATCTAATAAAAACAAATCAATAGCTTCTCTATAAACCTTTACAGCTGTTGCTGAGTAATCAGGAGCGCGAGCTCTTCCTTCAATTTTAAAAGCATCAACACCAGAATCAATAAGCTCCGGAATATGATTAATCATAGCTAAATCTTTTGGTGAGAAGAAATTAGTTCTATATGTATTATCATAAGATTTAGAAATAATAAATGATTCATCATTTGTTAATGAATTATTTATAACATCATCCTTTAAATTTTCATCAAATTTAAGTGTCCATTCTTTTCTACATGGCTGCAGGCAATCTCCACAATTAGCACTTCTTCCATAAAGACCATAACTTAAGAAACATCTACCAGAAATAGCCATACACATTGCACCATGAATAAAAATCTCTGTTTCAATTGGAGATTTTTGAGCTATTTCTTTAATTTCATTTAAATTTAATTCCCTAGATAAAATAGCTCTAGATGCACCTAATTTTTTTAAAGCTTTTAAAGTGTGAGAATTAGATATATTTTCTTGAACACTGATATGTGCTTCCATGCCTGTATCAGTAACACTTTCAATTAAACCAATATCTGCTAATATAACTCCATCAATTCCAGAGGAGTAAATATCTGGAAGTTTATCTAAAAAATCAGAAATGTCTTTTTCTTTAATTAAAACATTTGAACATAAATAAATTTTAGAAGAGTATTCTTTAGCTATTTTAGATGCTTCTTTTAATTCATTTAAAGAAAAATTACCTGCATTAGCCCTCATATTGTAATCATTAAGACCAATATAAACAGAATCAGCACCATTTTCTAAAACAGCCCTAAGAGAAATAAAATTTCCAGCAGGAGCAAGTAATTCTACCATAAAAAATCATTAAAATTTATAATAAGTTTCTACTTTTAGGTCTTCAGGTATTTCAGTTGGATATTCTTCATTAATACAACCTAAACATAAATCTTCTTTTTTAATCCCAATAGCTTTTACAAGAGCATCTGGACTAATATAACCTAATGAATCTATATCTAATTTTTCGCGAATTTCATCTATTGTGAGATTTGCACCAATTAATTCTTTTTTAGATGCCATAGCTACACCATAATAACAAGGAGCTATTACTGGAGGACATCCAACTAAGAAATGTATTTCTTTAGGACCTGCTTCTTTTACAACTTCAAGTAATGATTCAGAAGTAGTTCCTCTTACAATACTATCATCAATAAGCACGACTTTTTTACCTTCTAATACTTCTTTCATTGGATTAATTTTAAGTTTTACAGCTATTTCTCTTTCTTCTTGTGTTGGCATAATAAAAGTTCTTCCAACATACCTATTTTTAATTAATCCTTCAGCATAAGGTATACCTGATGCTCTTGAATATCCAATAGCTGCAGGAATTGATGAATCTGGAACTGGAACAACTATATCTGCATCAATAGGAAATTCTTCATATAATGCTTTTCCAATATTTAATCTTGATTCATAAACATTAACACCATCAATTGTACTATCAGGTCTTGCAAAATAAACATATTCAAACATACAATGAGATTTTTTTGTAGTTTTAGAAGATTCCATCATATGACTATTAATTTCATCATTTTTAAAATAAATAATCTCTCCAGGTTTAACATCCCTTATAAAATTAGCATTAATAACATCAAAAGCTACTGTTTCAGATGCAACAATATATTCATCGTCTTTCTCAGCAATAGCTAAAGGTTTCATTCCAGCAGGATCTCGAATAACATATAAATCCCTATTAATTAAAATAACTAGCGAATAAGAACCAATAAGATATTTTGTAACTTCTTCTAAAGATTTAATAATATCATTATTTTTATTGAATTCTTTTTTAAGTAAATAGCAAATAACTTCAGAATCTGTACTTTCTTCACCAGATTTAAAATCAAATCCTTCTTTAATAAGCTGATCTCTTAAAATATTAGAATTAATTATATCTCCATTATGAGCAATAGCAATGAATCCCTCATCAAAACCAGTTACAAAAGGTTGAGCATTTTCAAGTTTAGATTTTCCAGTTGTGGAATATCTAACATGCCCTATACCTACATCCCCTTTAAGGTTATTAATTTCATAATCTCTAAAGACATCAGTAATTAAACCCATACCACAATAATAATTTATACCTTTCAATTCATTATGAGTAGCAATACCTGCAGATTCTTGGCCTCTGTGCTGTAATGCATACAAACCATAATAAATCTTTGAAGAAATATCTTTAGATGGATCTTTACTATGAATACCTACAATACCAC
>JAJDHW010000072.1 GCA_030266405.1 Methanobrevibacter sp. OttesenSCG-928-I08 | reverse complement strand
AAAATCATTTAATAAAATAGATATTATTATAATGAATTCGGGGATAAATATTATTGTAATCATGGGGGTGTTTTTATTAAATGAAAGATTATAATATATATGATGTTAAAAATGTGTTAGATTCTATAAAAGAGAATCCTTATGGTATCAAAGAAACACCTCATTATGGGTTACAAGCTAAAAAAAGAAGTATTGATTTTAATATTATTAATGAGAAATTATTGGATAATATACCTGTTAGCACTCAAAAAACGGCATATTATAGTAATAGGTTTGAATTAATCTATGAATATAGTAAAAATCAAGATTTATATATTGCAATTGATATAATAAATAATAATGAAATAATGGTTATTACTGTTATTCTTAAAAGTATCAAAAGGAGGGTGCATTAAAAATGGAGTCTTATGAATTAAACTATAATTATGATTATAAATATGATTTATTAGATATGACTATAAAAGATAATTTTAAATTTAAAGAATCTGTTGAATTAGATGATGGTGTAATTTTGGATTTTGATGAAAATAATAGGCCTATTTCACTTGAAATAATTAGTGCATCTAAAGTTTTGAGTACTGATAAAAAAAATCTCATTAATCCTACTATTGAAATGTTTATTAATGTAAGTGATGAAAAGATTCATGTCGAAGTTATTTTTGCATATGAATTACATAATAAATCAGCAGATATTTCTATTGAAAAGGATATTGTTAATGATTATAATATTCCTGCAATGGAAACTACTTTAGTTTCTTCATAATATTTTTTTTTAATTCTCTTTGTTTTAATATTTTGCTAAGTATTTTACCAAATCCTATTTGGTTTTATTAGCTAATTTAATTATTCCATTAAGAAAAAAATAATTTAATTTTCTTTTATTTCTCAAATAAACTCATTATATCTATATTTTTATTAATTAACTTTTTAAAAAACTTTTTAGAAAATTATAAATAAAATACTAAGTATAAAATATAACATATAATGGAGGAGTTTATTTGAAAAAGAAATATTTATTTTTCATATTTGTCTTTATATCTATAATAGCTATCTCTCCTATTTCTGCAGAAGATAGTGGTAATTTTACATATTTAGATAATATGATTAAAGAAAATTCGGATGAAACTATAAATTTAAATAAAGATATTCAATTAAATGTAGCTGAAATGGCGAACTATACTAATGGAATTGTAATTAATAAAACCGTTGAAATTAATGGTAATGGACACACAATAAATGGATCAGATGGATGGGGTAACTTTGTAAGAATATTTAATATTACCTCTTCAGGGCAATTAATTTTAAAAAATATAACACTTGCTGGAGGACATGGGCCTCATGTGAAAATAGCAGAAAGTACTTATTCCTATGGTGGTGCAATTTATAATACAGGATCTTTAACTTTAATTAACTCTATAATTAAAGAAAATAGTCTTCAAAGTTTAACAGAAAGTGTTGTTTTTGGTGGAGCTATTTATAATAACAATGCTAATTTAACTGTAATAAATTCAACTTTTATTGGTAATTTTGCAATAAACGGTGGAGCTATTTATGGAGAAGCTACTAATCTTATTGTGGACAATTCTGTATTTGCTTTAAATACTGGTTTATTTGGTTATACTATTTGTCTTGAAGATACTAAAGAGTCAGGAAAATCTAGGTTTAATATTATAAATTCAAATTTTACAAAGAATATTTTACATCCTATTGTTGTAAACCAAGGACCTTATGTAATATATTTCTTAAATGTTGATGGGGGAAATATAAGTAATTGTTCTTTTATAGAAAATCAATTTTCAGTAATTGGTATTAGAAATAATCAAGAAGAAATTACTAATAAAACAATTATTAATATTTCAGATAATTTATTTGATAAAAATAAAGATATGACCTCAATTCATATACTAAGTACTAAATGTCAAGATGCTTTTAAAATAAATATTAATAATTGTAATTTTACAAATAGTGAAAATTCTAATAGTATTACAAGTGCAAATGCTAATAATATAACTGTAGATAATTGTATTTTTGAAAATAATACAGGTACTCCTATTATTAACATAGGAAATATGGATATATTGAATTCTAAATTTATTAACAATACAAATTTATTGAAATATAACGATGATCGTGTTGGTGGAGCTATTTTCACTTCTTCTTCTGTGTATGATTTTTTAACTCTTGATGAGGCAATTATGAATATTATAAATTCTACATTCACTCAAAACTCAGCAAATAAAGGTGGAGCATTATATATTGAACATAATGCAACTGTAAATATTGTTAATTCAAATTTCACAGAAAATTATTGTGAAGGAGTAACAGCACTTGGTGGAGCTATTTATAATTCAGGTCACAATACATCAATTTTCAATGTTAGATTTGAAAATAATCATGTTCCTTTTGATGGATTCTCTAAAACTAAAGGTGGAGCTATTTATAATACTTATTCTATTTATTTAGATTCTGAAACAGATAAAGAATATAAAATTTCAGGAAATATTAATATTAAAGATTCTATTTTCATAAATCATGTGGCTCATGAAGGTGGGGCAATATATAATGACGATTATAGTCTAATGATTTCAGGATCTAATTTTACAAATAACCAAGCATATAATGGTGGAGCTATTTATAATAAAAATATTTCACAAATAAATAATTCTATAATTAAAAATAATAAAGCTACTTATGGTGGAGCTATTTATACTAGCAATAATTTAACTATTAGTTCAAGTGAAATTAATGATAATTCTGCTAGCTCTGATGGAGGAGCAATATATAGTACTTTAAATTTAATAATTGAATACACTACTTTTAATTCAAATAATGCTCTTGGAAATGCTGGTGCAATATTTAATAAAAATGGAAAAATTCATTTAAAAAACACTACTTTTGATAGTAACTACTTAGATATGTATTATAAAAATGGTGGTGCTATAGCTATCATTGATTCTAATATAACTATTGAAAATTCAAATTTTATGTATAATACTGCTCTTTTAGGTTTTACTTCATTATCTGAAGGAGGAGCATTAAGTTGTGAAAATTCCAATGTTACTATAATAAATTCTTTATTTGATGGTAACACTGCTTTTATTGGAGGAACAATATATTTGGATAATACTAATTTTAAAATGTTTAATTCTTCAATTTCAAATGGAGAATCTTCAATGGGAAGTGCAGGAATTTATGCTGTAAATTCAAAAGTACTAATAAATAACTTAACCTTCAATAATAATGATGGAGGAGCTATAGGGCTTTCAAATTCTAATTATGAAATAAACTATAGTAATTTTTATAGTAATGAAGCACCTAATGGTGCAGCAATAAACTTAGATAAATCAAATGGAATAATAAATAATTCAAAAATAATCAACAATACTGCTGAAACATCAGGAGTAATTTTTGTAGGTGAAGAAAATACAGTTTTAATTGATAATTGTACTTTCCAATCAAATATCGCAAAATCTGGTGGAGCTATTTATAATCAGGGTAAACTATATATTAATAATTCAGTATTTGAAAATAATACAGTTAATGCTGGGTATAGCTATGTTTCTACTGGTGGAGCTATTTCTAGTGATGGTAAATTATATATTAATAATTCAGTATTTAAAAATAATTTAGCTGTTGGCAATGACCATTATGTTTCTACTGGTGGAGCTATTAGTATTTTAGAAGATTATTCTTTAATTTCTAATTCATTATTTATAAACAACACTGCTGGTTATGGTGGAGCTATTATTAATTATGAGGGTTCAATATTTATAAACCACAGTCATTTTATTAATAATACTGCAGATTTAGAAGGTGGAGCAGTAATTAACTTTGATACACTATCAATAATTTCCTCAATATTTGAAAATAACACTGCTAAAAAGAATGGCAGTGCAATTTTCTCAGAATCTAATTTAAATGTAAGTTACTCTGTATTTTTAAATAATACTGTTTATATTAATGGAACACAAGCTTCATTAAATCAAAATTGGTGGGCAACAAATGAAAATCCTTATTCTAAATATGTAAATATAGCTATTGATAATTGGATTATTATGAACTTTACAATTTTAAGTTGTAGGGAAGGAGTAGTATCAGTGTCTCTAAACCATATATTAACTAAAAATGGAGAAATTCAAAATTTACTTAATCCTGAACTTTTACCAAAAAGAATAGCTGTAATCAATTATGGAAATGAGGTTTATGAAGATTATTTAAATGAATTTGCAGCTTTAAATTTAAATATTTCATCAAATTCAACTAATATTACAGCAAGTATTGATGGTGTTACTTTAAGTTTAACAACAATAAACTTCACTGATACTCATATTAAAGCAAATAATATTATTAAGCTATTTAAAAATGGAACTCAATATGTTGGATATTTAGTAGATGAAAATGGTGTAGGGATAGGTAATAAAACTGTTCAAATTGAAATTAATGGTGTTATATATAATAGAACAACTGGTAATGACGGTAAATTCTCTATAAGCATAAATTTAAATCCTGGAAAGTATAATGTAAATGTTACATATTCTGGATGTGAATGTTATGGAAACTCTTCAACTATAAACTTAATTACAGTTTTATCTACTATTGAAAGTGAAGATTTAATTAAGTTTTATAGGAATGATACTCATTTTGTTGCTATCTTTGTAAATGGTGATGGTAGTCCTTTAGCTAATACTAATGTTAGTTTTAATATTAATGGTAGGGTTTATAATAAAACTACTGGTGGTAGTGGTGTAGCTACTTTAAATATTTATTTAAATCCAGGTAATTACATTATAACTTCTACTAATTTAATTAATGGTGAAATGAAATCAAATAATGTAACTGTTAAATCTACTATTGAAAGTGAAGATTTAATTAAATATTATTTGAATGGTACTCAGTTTGTTGCTAAGTTTTTAAATGGTGATGGTAGTCCTTTAGCTAATACTAATGTTAGTTTTAATATTAATGGCGTGTTTTATAATAAAACTACAAATGGTGATGGTATAGCTACTTTAAATATTAATTTAAATCCAGGTGATTATGTTTTAACTTCTGTTAATCCTATTAATGGTGAAATGAAATCAAATAACATAAAAGTTTTACCTTTATTAAGTGCAGAGGATTTAACTATGAATTATGGTGAAAATAAAGAATTTAAAGCTACTTTAGTAGGTGGTAATGGAAATCCTATTAAGGGTGAAATTATTACATTTAATGTTAATGGTGTATTTTATAATGCTATAACTGATGAAAAAGGAATAGCTAGTTTAAAAATAAACTTATTACCAAATAATTACATTATAACATCCTATTATGGGGACATTTCCACGTCAAATACAATAATTGTTAAATAAGGATTTAATTAATCCTTATTTCTTTTTTTTAATATAACTAAATTTATTTTTTTAACTTAAATTAAACTATTAAATTATAACAAATAGCTCTTTTTTAATACATAATTAATCTAATGAACTCTATTTTAAATCAATGTAAATGTAATTTGGCAGAATATGATATATAATATTATCATAAGTAGAAGAGAGAGATGTATGTATTATTACATATCTTCTAATTTTCACTAAATATATTCTTGTATAACATTTATATTAATATTTTTTTTAGATAATTAAAAAATTAGTATATTTTGAGATTTCATTCATTTTTAACAAGTATATTTGGGTCAATTATA
>JAJDHW010000071.1 GCA_030266405.1 Methanobrevibacter sp. OttesenSCG-928-I08 | reverse complement strand
ATTAATGATATTTTAAATAAAATAGATTTCTATTTTAGGTAGGTAGATTAATTATGAAAAGGACAAAAAGAACAAATAAACTTATTATAGCAATTATTATTGTGAGTATTATTGGAATATTAGCTGTAGTATGGGGTAGTTTCTTAATGGGTCCTGATTTAACTTCAGGCAGTACAAATATATTAGTATTAGCTAGTGATAAAGATGAACAGCCAGGTGGTGGTGTAGACATGGCATTTATGGTTCATTTAGAAAATGGGAATTTAGTAAATTATACACCTGTATATCCTGGAGGAATGACACATCCTACAGAACCAGCACTAGGAGATCTTGAAGGTGAAATGTATCTTCATGATTCTCTATGGGAAGGAACAGATTCTGGAATGGAATATGCAAAAGAAATTGTTGAGGCTAATACTGGAATGCATGCTGATGCTGTTGTAATCATATATGATGATGGATTAGATGCAATTATAGATTCTATTAGACCACTTACAATTGATGGAGTTGAAACTGAACTTGGTGCAACAGATATTGTAAGAGAAAATGATAATTATGCAGGTTATAGTGGTAGAGATAGTGGAATAACAGGAACTATGTCAAGAGGAGATGCTGTAATGGTACTTGCTAAAGCACTTTCAGATGCTGCAAAAGATCCTATTAAAAAAACTACAATGATTAAAACAGCTTTAGGTGAATATTCTAAAGGGAATATTGTAATGACTCCTGAAGGTTCATTTGCACGTTTAATGAGTGTAAAAGGATTTGAAAGTCTTATATAAAATTAAATAAGTTAGTATTTAATTACTAACTTTACTATTTCCTTTAATAAAAAAAGTATTTTAGTTAAAATTACTGATTAAAATCAATTCTATTGTTAGATAGTTCAAACTAGAGTGTAATTGAAACTTCAAAATATTTTATAAAATGTAGAAATACTTAAATACAATCAAACTAATTTTTATAAGTATTTCTTTAATAAAAAAGCTATTTGTATTAAATAATAGAAAAATAAGCTCTTTTTCAAATAATTATTATTTTACTAAAAAAAAAGATATAATTAAATATATTGAAAAATATATAAATTAAGTGGATTAAAAGCAAAAGTATGTATAAATAAAAAGCCTTGGGGGCTATAAAAAAAATCCTATTTATTCATAATCTCAACTTTTGCTTTAATCCTAAAATAAATAATATGGTGAGGTAACATTATTTATTTTATAGTTTACCACCAAAATATTAGTTTTATTTAAGACGTATGGTTATTATTGTAATTTTAAAAATTTAAATAAATTTTTTTAATAAATAATAATAAACTAATGTTATTAAGGTGATAAACTAGAAAATATTTAATATTTCACCATAAATTTACTTTTTTTAAAAAAAAAAATAATAAAAAGTTAATAAATTAAATTATTAACTTAATATGTATTTTTATTTTCTTCTTCTGTATCCTAAAAGACCTAATGAAGATAATAATACAAGTAAAATCATCATTATTGGATTTCCAGTGCTTTCCATATTAACAGCAGCTGAAGCAATACTTGCAGTAGCAGTATTTTCATCAACAGGATTAACAGGATCTACTGGATCAGGATTTACAGGTGGATTGTAAACATCACTAGATCCATAATATTTATCATCACCAGCAAAACTTGCAGTGATTTTGTATTTATATGCATCTTCGTAATAGAATGTTACTTTACCATCTTTATCTGTTATACCAACACCAATTACATGACTATTCTCAATAGAAATAGTAATTTCTTTTCCTTCTAAAGGATTTCCATCTTTATCAGTAAGAGTTACAGTAATTTTATCTCCATCAACTTCAATTACAGTAATAGTTTCTATTTTAACTATTTTTGTGTTATTAGCTGCATCACTACCATAATGGGTAGCGGTTTCATTGAAGTTTGTGGTTACTTTATATTTTCCTTCTTTATCGAATTTGTGTTCAATAGTAGCTTTACCATCTTTATCTGTAACAGCAGAGCCTACATATTTACCATCAACATAGAAGTCGATTGTTTCATTTACCATTGGTTTTCCGTCTTTGTCAGTTAAGATACTTTCAATAGTTACAGTATCACCTACAATGATTTCTTCAGGAAGAATTACAACATTATTAGTTAGAGTTTTAACAACTTTTGTTTTGTTATTTGCATTACTTCCATAATATGTAAGAGTTTCATTGAATTTAGTTGAAACATTGAAGTCTCCTGAAGTATCAAAAGTATATTCAAATACAGCTTTACCATCTTTATCAGTTACATTAGATCCAACATATTTACCATCAACAAAGAAGTCAATAGTTTGATTATCCATAGGATTTCCGTCTTCATCAGTTAAAATACTTTTAATAATTACAGTATCTCCCACAATAATTTCTTGAGGAATATTTACACTATTATTAGTAGGGAATTTTTTAATTATTATTGTTCCATTTAAAGTAGTTATATTATTTCCCCCAACATAATCTCCAAAAAGAATGAAAATGCCACTTTCATTAAAAGTGTTATTTGATAAATAATATCCCTCTGTGAAAACACTTATATTTTTATTCATAATATCATGAATTCTAAAAGAAACATTTTGACCAACAATAGTATTACCCATATCGTCAAATATTGTAGCATTTAAATTGATGAAGTCATTTATAAATGCATAAATGGTTTTATTACAAATGTATGAAATAGTAATTTCACTAATAATTAATCCATTATTATAAATTTTTTCAATTCTGTTTGAATTTATAGTATTATTATTTAAAAATAAAGTTGCATTTATATGATTATAAATAGAATAACCTACATTATTAGAATTTGAAATGATATTGTATACATATAAATAATCATTATTATAAATAATAGAACCATTACCTGAAGCTGCATAATTATTATTCATAATATTTCCATTAATTGTATAGTTACCTAAATTATTGAAGATTGCACCACCATAAACTGCGGAATTATCATTTATATTATTATTACCAACAATATAGTTATTAGATCCAGCATGATGATATATTGCTCCACCATTAGTTGCATTATTATTATTTATATTATTATTACCACTAATAAAAACATTATTAGCATAAATATATATTGCTCCTCCATTAGTTCCATTATTATTATTTATATTATTATTACCACTAATAAAAAAATTATTAGATTCAACAATACGTATTGCTCCACCATCAGGACCTTTATTATAACTTATATTATTATTACCAATAATACTAAAATTTTCTCCCATAGTAGATATTGCTCCACCACCACTAGTTCCATTATTGTAAATTAAATTATTGTTTCCATTAATTAAGAAATTGTTTCCCTGATTTATTATTGCCCCACCATAACTAAGTGTTGCATTATTATAACTTAATGTATTATTTCCTGTAAGGGTAAAATAATTTCCATTATTTCTTATTGCACCACCATATAAAGCAGAATTATAACTTAATGTATTATTTCCTGCAATGGTAAAATAATTTCCAATATTATATATTGCTCCAGCATAACTAGATGGAGCAGTGTTATAACTTAATATATTATTTCCAATAATAGTGAAATTATCTCCATGATTACGTATTGCCCCACCATAATATCCATTAGCTTTATTATAACTTAATATATTATTTCCAATTATACTAAAATTATTTCCATTATTGTGTATAGCTCCCCCATAACCCCATGCAAAATTATAACTTAATATATTATCTCCAATTATACTAAAATTATTTCCATCATTAAATATCGCTCCTCCAATACTTGCAGTATTATCCATAAAAATAGTTCCACTTATACTGAAATTATTTCCATCATTATATATTGCTCCACCATATCCTGCAGTGTTATTGTATATAATACAATCAATAATTTGAAAATTATCCCCACTATGATATATTGCTCCACCATAATCATTAGTTTTTCCATTAGTAAATGTTATATTAATTAAATTCACAGTATTTCCTGCACTAATTGTAAATATCCTATTTAAATTTTTTGCATCAATAATTACATCTTCAGCAGAACCATTACCTTGTATAGTTATATTTTTGTTTATTGTTATGCCTCGATCACCAGCTTTATCATAAATACCTGGATTTAAGTATAATGTATCGCCATCACTTATATCAGTTATACCATCAAGTATATTTTCAGTATCATCAATTGTTTTATCAACTGCACTAACAGCAGATAAACTACATGATAATAAAAATACAGCTAAAATGATACCTATCATTATTTTTTTATTTTTCATGAGTTTTAACCTCCATTATATATAATAACAATCATGTTTAATTACTAATCTTTAAAATTTTATATGTTGTTAATCTTCCTAATTCCCCCCAGGAAAATTAACCTTTTAAAAATTTTTACCAAACACAATCATTATTTTCTTAAATTCAAAAATTTTTAAATCATTAACAAAACCAGATGAATGTTCATTATTTGTTAAATTTTTACAAAAACTCATTTCAATCAAATAGAAACATACTTGTCTTTTTTTATTAACTAAAATTTTTAAATTCCAACTAACTGTATAAAAATATTCACCATTGAAAACATGATAAATTTTATATACAGTAGGGTAACATAATATTTCTTAACCCGAAAGTAACATTATTTTTTTTACCCATATGTTATAAATAGATGACATCGCATATAAATGTTTTCATATTTTATAAATTTTTTAGTTAAAAAAAATCCTTAAAAATTTATAAAAATCATCTTAAAAACTAATTATGAAACATTAAAAGAGTAGAGTCTGAAATGAAATCTAAGGTAAAAGAATATAGGCAAGAGCTAGGATTAACACAGTCCCAATTAGGAGAAATGGCTGGTGTAGCTAGACAAACCATTAATTCATTAGAAAATGGTAAATACAATCCATCGTTAATATTAGCCTATAAAATAACTGTTTTACTCGGACTTGAAAACATACATGATCTTTTTGAGTTTGAAGAAGAAGATCTAGAAGATTAAATAAAAAATCAGAGAATACTATGATACTTGAAATATATAGAGATTCATTAGAATATACATTTAAAGATATAACAATCTTAAAAATAGGAATATTATCAATATTAAGTATTTTAATATTACCAATAATTATCTTAGCAGGTTATTCATACAGAACCATATTCATCGGAATAAACAGTATGATTAATAAAAACAAGAAAAAACCTTCATTTGATAATATTAAAGAAATGAGTATTCAAGGATTAAAAATTCTAATTATAACATTTTTATATAATTTACCTGCAATTATAATCACTTATATTTTAGCTATTCAAGGTCATATCTTACAAATTATTACATTTGCAAATGAATTTAAAGTTAGTTTTCATATAGAAGTAATAGCTATTTTATTCCTAATATGGTTTATATCACAAATTCTAACAAGTGTTGCTATACCTTATATGGTTGATAATGAAGGATCTTTAAAAGAAGGATTAAATATAAAAAAAGTTTTCCAAATTATAAAAAATGTAGGTGTTTTAAACTACATAAAATTAGGTTTAATCAGTATAGTAATATATGGTGGAATAACAATAATTTTATTTTTAGGAATTCAAATGATTATTAGCTTATTATTTAGTTATGGAATTTTAATGAGTGGAATATATAATTTTGGAATTTATGCATTCCTTACTTTGTTTATTATTATCCCAATTATTTTATTA
>JAJDHW010000070.1 GCA_030266405.1 Methanobrevibacter sp. OttesenSCG-928-I08 | reverse complement strand
TCCTCAGTATCAGCTAGTGATAACTTTACTAGCTTACAATCACAAATTAATTCAAGTGTAAGTGGAAATGAAATTGTTTTAACAGATAATGTAAATTTAGAAAATGATGAATACTTTAATTTTGCAAATGGTATATTAATAGATGTTGATAACATCACAATAAATGGTAATGGTTATACAATTAATGGAACATCACAAAATGGTTATTCAACTAGAATTTTTAATATTGCATCAAATAATGTAATTATTAAAAATATTACTTTAACTGGAGCAAATATTTATACTGGTTCTTATTACAATATAACTGAAGGTGGAGCAATTTATAATACTGGTAATAACATAGAACTTCAAAATGTTAATTTAATAAATAACTCTGCTGATTATGGTGGTGCAATTTTTAATTTAGAAGGTTCTAATTTTAAAATTGTTGATTCAATTTTTGAAAATAATGTTGCATATATGTATGGTGGAGCTATTTTAAACAATGAAGGAGACAATTTTTTAATAACAGGATTTAATATATTTAGAGCTAATCTCATAACCTGGTATAGTGGTGGAGCAATAGCTAACAATGGAACTAATTTTAGAATTGAAGGAAATAATCTTTTTGAAGATAATAATGGATCTATAAATGGTGGAGCTATTGTAAATAATGGTACAAACTTTACTATTATTGGTGAAAACTCTTTTATTAATAATACTGCTGGATATGGTGGAGCTATTCTAAATATTGCAAATAATTTCAAAATAATAGGAAATAATGCATTTAAATCAAACATTGCAAATAGGTTTGGCGGAGTTTTATATAATGAGGCTAATGACATATTAATAGAAGGAAATAATCTTTTTGAAGGCAATAATGTTTTAATTAATGGAAAATATGAAGGTGGAGCTGTAATTTATAATATTGGAAATAATTTTAAAATTAAAGAAAACAATATTTTTAAATCTAATCAAGCAAATAATTCTTGTGGTGGAGTAATTTATAATGTTGGTGGAGATGATTTTACAATTCAAGGAACTAACACATTTGAAAATAACATAGCTCTCTTTGGAGGAGTTATTACAAATGATTATACTAATAATTTCACAATAATAGGTGAAAATTCTTTTATAAATAATTCTGCTGAATATGGTGGGGCTATTTATCTTTATTTTTCAAATAACACTATATTTTCTGACGGTAGCTTCATAAAAAATAAAGCAGATTCTGGTGGAGCAATGGTTATTGATAGGTCTATTAATGTAACTATTACAAAAAATAATTTTGTGAATAATTTTGCAGATTATGGTGCTGGATTTGAGTCTCATATCTCTAATTTGATTATTACTGATAATAATTTCCAAAATAATGAGGCATTAATCACTGGTAATGATATTTACTCTGGTGAAGATTCATTGTATTTAAATAACAATAAAATGACTGAGCATGTTAATATTTTCTTAAATAACACTAACATTACAAGCAAGACTTATTTAATTTTCTTAAATAATTCTACAATTAACACTGGTTATAAAAATATTAATTTAACTGCAGTTTTAACTGATGATATGGGAAATATAATTATTGGTCCAAATGTAACTTTTACAATTAATAATGAAATATTTACAAGTAACAATACTCTTGAAGATGGAACTTATTACTTTGATTACACTCCAAAAAATTTAGGAACTTTCATTGTTTCAGGAGATACAAATTTAGAAAATTTAACTATTAAAACTGGTTTATTAAATGTTTTAGGTCTTTGGTTAGAAGCAGATGATATTGTAATGTATTATAAAAATGGAACACAATATGTTGTTAATCTTATAAGTTACAATGGATCAAATGTTTCAAATAAAACAATTTATATAACTGTTAATGGTAAAACTTATGAAAAAATCACTAATGAAAATGGAACAGCTTTTTTAAATATTAATTTAAATCCAGGCAGTTATACAATAACTGCACATTATAATGAAACTTCAAACCTCACGATATCTACTTCATTAGAAGTTTTATCTACAATTAAATCAAATGATTTAGTTAAATATTATCGTAATGATTCTCAGTATACTGTAACTATTTTGGATAAAGAAGGTAAACCATTATCTAAGTCTAATATTACTTTCAGTGTTAATGGTGTGATATATACTAAAACTACAAATGAAAATGGTACAGCTACTTTAAATATTAATTTAAATCCTGGAGGATATATTATAACTGTTAAAGATGAAAATGGTTTAGAAGTAAGTAATTCTATACGTGTTTTACCTACATTACTTGCGGATAATCTATTTAAATATTATGGGGATCCTAAACCTTACGAAACAATAGTTCTTGATGGTCATGGAAATCGTTTAGCAAATCAAACTGTAAGTATTAATATTAATGGAATTATATACAATAAAACATCTGATAACTTTGGTATTGCAAAATTAGATATTAATCTTAACCCTGGAAGTTACATAGCTACATCCACATACAATGGGTATTCATTAATAAGTTTGATTATTGTAAGTGAAATTTAAATTTCACTTATTTTATTTTTTTTAATTAATTTTTTTAGGAACATAATTTTCGTGATTATATTCTTCTCCATAAGGGCATGCATGAGCATTAACTGCATGAATAATATCTATTTCTTCTACAATCATATTTTGAGTGTAATGAATTAAATTATGAGATTCAATTAGTGATAACTTAGGATTCACTTCAACATGTAGAGATATTGTTGCATAGGAACCAAAATAATTAATTCTAACATTATGAATTCCACAAACTCCCTCAATTGTTTTAGTAACAGATACGATTTCTCCAATGATGTCTTCATCTGGAACTTTACCCATAATGTTATTTAAGTTATCTCTTCCAACTTCAAATGCTGCTTTAAGTATGAATAATCCAATTAAAAATCCAACTAATGGATCAATAAAAGTAAAACCTGCTTGTGATATAATTACACTAGCTAAAATAGCTATATTAGATAATACATCCATTCCTTGTTGTTTTCCATCAGCTATTATTGCAGGACTATTAATTTCTTTCCCTATTTTCATTTGATATTTATTTAAAAAGATATTAACTCCAATTCCGATAATTGCCATAAACATTGCTTCATTACTTGGAACAGAATGAATTCCATAAATCATTTTATCAACAGCTGTTGTTAAAATCTCATAAGCTACAAATGCTAAAAATATAACAATTATAAGTCCTGCTATTGATTCAGCACGTCCATGACCTAAGGGATGTTCCTCATCAGGAGGTTTTTGCCCAATTTTAAACCCAATAAAAGCAACTATTGTTGTTCCAACATCAGATATACTATGAGCTCCTTCTGCAACTAATGCAAAACTTCCTGAAAAAATCCCAATTACTATATTTAAAACAGATAAAAGACTATTTCCAACTATTCCTGCTATTATGGCTTTATTTCCTTTTCTATTTCTTGTTTCAAGGTCGATTTTTACACTCCCTTAGTTTAATTAAAATTTATATCCTTTATTAGTAATTTTATCTTTTAAAATAGTTATAGCTTCTTTTTCTTTAGGAGAACCTACCTTGTTAATTACTCTTTCAGATTCAATGATTCGATCTAAATAATAATCTTGTTTTTCTTTATTTACAATATCAATTCGTGTATAATTTACAAGAGATTCTATTAAAGCATGTATTCCTCTATTCATAGCTTTAGCACAATTATTTTTCAAAACAATTTTTTCAACATCTGCTCTAATAAGAATTGCCTCAGATTGCTTAACTGGATCGTCATGTTTTATTGTTTCTTCTGATTCTTGTAACTTACAAGTAAAAAAAGCATCTATATCTTTTAAAATATTATTTTCATCATAATAATCATTTGGAATATTATCTATTGTTGCAAAAGTAAATAGTATTGGATTATCTGTTATATTTACTGTAAATTCTTTATTTTCTAAAATATTAGATAATGTTTTACTAGTTTTAAATATTCTACACTTTATTTTCATTTCTCCATCACAAAGAATTCCAATTGGTGCAGCATTCATTGAATTATCAGAATTAGTACTTGTAATTATTCCTTCGTATTTCTGTCCTTTTTCCATACCTATAGAACTTAAATTAATATTCATTTTTATCCCTATAAATTATTATTTCTTTTATAAGTAAAAAAGCTTTTTATATAATAAAAAGTAAAGTATTAATAATTCAATTTATTAATGAGGATTTTCATGAAATATAAGATGTATGATGAAATGATGGAACAACCTGATTCTATTAGAAAAACTTTTGATAAGGAATTGCCTAAAATGGAGGAAATTTCTAAAAAAATTGAAAAAGTTAATAAAATCTATTTAATTGGATGTGGGAGTTCTATATCAACTTGCTATAGTGTTAGAGAAGCTATTAGGACAGTAGCTGATTTAAATATAGAAGTTTTCACAGGATATGAATTTTATTATAATAAAAAATTAAATATGAATGAAAATTCTATAGCTATTTTTACATCACAATCAGGCGAAACTGCAGATACTTTAACAGCTCTTAAAAGGACTAAAGAATATAAAATTCCTACAGTTTCTATATCTAATGAAAAAGATAGTTCAATGATTAAAGAAGCAGATTATCCAATTATTACTCAATGTGGGAGAGAAACTGCAATCCTTGGAACAAAAACTTATGTAACACAGCTTGCTTGCTTGTATCAAATTTTATTTAAAGCATCAGACTATGAAAATAAAGATGCCTTGCTTAAAGATTTATATAATTTACCTGGAATTTTAGAAAATTTATTAAAATCTACTGAAGATGATAATAAAGCTTTAGCTAAACAATTTAAAGATGAAGATATATTTTATTGTTTAGGTGCAGGTCCTAATTTTGGATTAGCTTTTAAATTAGCCATGACTATGCTTATGGAAGGAGCTATTAAACATGCTTGTCCTTTATTTTCTGAAGAATTTAGACATGGCTTAATTGAAAGAGCTGAAAAGGATGTTCCAATTATTTTCTTATCAGCTGATTTAGAAGCTGATGAAATTACAAAAAAAGCAATTGATTTTTCAAATAATTTAAATGCAAAAACAATTGTTTATGATTTAAAAGATTATGCAGATGTTAATAAGTTATTATCTCCATTTATACTTGTAATCCCTTTAGAATGGTTTGTTTATTATTTAGCTCATTTTAATGGTGAAGATCCTGGAAGCACAAGACACATTGGAAAAGTAAGATATGAATAAACTTAACCTATTTACTTTAGATTATAATTTAAAAAATAAAAAAAAGAAATAGCTATTTAAGCTATTTTTAATACTTATTCTACATTAACTTTATATTTTTTTACTTCAACTTTAGGAATATCCATATAGATTAAACCATTTTCGAATTTTGCAGTAACATTATCTACATCTACTTCAGTTGTAAATTTAATAGTTTTACCACATTTTCCACTTTTTAAAGATTGTAATAATACATTATATTCTTCTAAGTTTTTCTCTTCAATTAAAGAATCAAATTCACAAGAAATATGCACGCTCTTTTCAGTCATTTCTATATCAATACTATCTTTAGTAACTCCAGGTGCAGCTATTTTTAAATAATAATTATCATCATCTTCTAATAAGTCTACATCTAAAGTATGAATAGCATTTTTCTTATATTCACTAATTTTATCATCAATGATTTTTTGAACAGATTTCATATTTAATATTAAATCATCCATTCCTCTTCCTAAATCATTAGCTACTTGGTCTGCAAAGTTTTTACCTTGTTCCATTCTTTCATTA
>JAJDHW010000007.1 GCA_030266405.1 Methanobrevibacter sp. OttesenSCG-928-I08 | reverse complement strand
AGCTAATCATTGATTCATATGAATTAAATGATATTAAAATCGATATCCCTTGTGAACCTAGTAAAATCGTTTGTGTAGGACTTAATTATAAAGATCATGCAGATGAATTAAACATGCCTATACCTGATGAACCTAAGATTTTTATTAAACCATCAACAACTGCATTAGCTTGTAATGAAAATATAATTTATCCTAAAACTTCTAATGAAGTTGATTTTGAAGGAGAACTTGGACTTGTTATAGGAAAAAAAGCTAAAAACTTAAAATTAGATGAAGCTAGTGATTTTATTTTTGGATATACTATTTTAAATGATGTAACTGCTCGGGATATTCAAAGAAAAGAAATTCAATGGACAAGAGCCAAGAGTTTTGACACATTTGCTCCATTTGGACCGTTTATTGAAACTGATTTTGATTTTAAAAATAAAAAAATTCAAACAAAATTAAATGGTATAATAAAACAAGATTCAAACACAAATAACATGATTTTTAACCCTCATGAAATTATATCTTTTATTTCAAACATCATGACTTTAAATCCTGGTGATATAATAGCTACTGGAACTCCTCCAGGTGTAGGAGAGATGAAAAAAGGGGATATTGTTTCTATTTCAATTGAAAATTTAGGAACTTTAACAAATAAATTAACTTTTTAAATAAAATAATACATATGTTAATATGATTTATAATATTTAAAATAAAATTAAAAAACACTTTAACACATTTCAAATTATTTTAAATAAGTTTAAAACTAAAAGGAGGAGTATATGATGAATGATGTTGAAGAAATGAAAAATATTAAAGATGCTATTGAAAGCGCGAAAACATATGCAAAAACCATTGTTGATGATAAACTTCGTAATTTTGAAATAAGTGAAATTTCATCATCAGAAAAGTTTTGGATAATAACTTTAAAATGGGAAATTTTAAAAAAGAAACCACCAGCTAAAACTCCAATGCAAAGGCAACTTCAATTATTAGAATCTGATGAATATTATGAAGAAGTTGATAAAATTTTCCTAGTATCTAAAGAAAACAATGATGTTAAAAAAATGATTTCAAAAGAAAATGATGAATATTTTGATATTATTTCTGAAATTGATTAGTATGAATAATAATTTTGAAAATATGAATGTTGCTATTTTAGACTCTAATCTGCTATTGTTGTTTATATTAGGTTTGAATAACAATGAATCTAAAATAAATCATCCTAGAACATCTAAATACAATATTAAACACTTCAATGAGTTAAAAAATTTATTCAATAATTATGATTATCTAATTACTTTACCTCAAATATTATTAGAAACTTTTCATCTTTTAAAACATCCTCAAAAAAATAATAAAACACCTCAAAAAAATTATCTATATAGATATATTGAATTTATCAATAAAGGAGCTATTATTGAAGAGAATGTAGAATCTATAAATATTATAAAAAATAACCTTATTTTTACATTAGGATATACAGATACCGCTATTTTTTTGTTAGCTAATTTTTTATTAAAAAAACATAAATACAATAATCTTGTTGTTGTTTCTGATGATGAAAATCTTGTCAACCTACTTAAAAAATATAATATTCATACATTATCTTTTGATATAAAAAATGCAAAATTATATTAAATTTATTTATTTTTAACTTAAGCACATTTCATAAAAAATATTAAATAGAAATTTCAAATTTATCAATGAGGTTAATAATGGAAAGTAAAATTATTAAATCTGATGTTTTAATTATTGGTTCTGGTGGTGCAGGTTCAAGAGCAGCTATTGAAGTTTCAAATCATGGGCTTGAACCTTTAATTGTTTCAAAAGGATTATCTTTTAAATCTGGATGTACTGGAATGGCCGAAGGTGGCTATAATGCAGTTTTTGCAACTGTAGATATTGAAGATTCAAAAGAAACACATATTAAAGATACTTTAAAAGGTGGTAGCTATCTTAATGACCTTGATTTAGTTGATATCCTTGTTGAAGAATCTCCAAATAGATTAATTGATTTAGAAAATTTTGGAGCTTTATTTGATAGACAAGATTCAGGTGAAATAAATCAAAGACAGTTTGGTGGTCAAACTTATAGAAGGACTTGTTTTCAAGGTGATAGAACAGGCCATGAAATAATTACTGCTTTAAAAGAAGAAATTATCAAAAGAGATATTAAAACTATTGAAGAAGTGATGATAACTTCTTTAGTTACAAGTAAATCTTCAAAAAAAGTTATTGGAGCTATAGGATTTAACTTAAAAGATTCTTCAACTATTTTTTTCCAATCAAAAGCTGTTATAATAGCTAGTGGTGGTGCAGGACAACTTTATCCTGTTACATCTAATACTTTCCAAAAAAATGGAGATGGATTTGCACTTGCATTTAATGCAGGGTGTGATTTAATTGATATGGAACAAGTTCAATTTCATCCAACTGGAATGATTTTCCCAGATTCTAAAAAAGGAGTTCTTGTAACAGAAGCTGTTAGAGGTGAAGGTGGAATTTTATTAAACAATAAAAATGAACGTTTCATGACTAATTATGATTCTAGAGGGGAACTAGCTACAAGAGATGTTGTTGCAAGATCAATTTATCAAGAAATTATTGAAGGGAGAGGAACAGAAAAAGGCGGAGTTTACTTAGATATTTCACATTTAGATGATGATGTAATTGATGAAAAATTAGAAACTATGGTTTTACAATTTGAAGATGTTGATGTTGATATTAAAAACGAACCAATGGAAGTTGCTCCTACAGCACATCACTTTATGGGTGGAGTTAGAATTGATGAAAACTGTAAAACTTCTTTAAGCAATCTTTTTGCTGCAGGCGAAGTTACTGGTGGAATCCATGGAGCTAACCGTTTAGGTGGAAATGCTTTAGCTGATACACAAGTATTTGGAAAAATAGCTGGTAAATCTGCTGCAGAATCTTGTATAAATACAGATTTTGAAACTAATGATGAAATGATTTCAAACGAAGAAAACAGAATTCATAATCTAGTTAAAAATGGTTCAATTAAACCTTCTAAAATTAAAAAAGATATTAAAGAGCTAATGTGGACGAAAGTTGCTATTATAAGAACTGAAGATTCTTTAAATGAAGCTTTAAGAGAACTTTTACAAATTCAAAAATCTTTAAATGATTTAGATATACCTGATATTAAACAATTCAATATAGAACTTCAAAATGCTTTAGAAGTTATTAATATGGTAGAAATAGCTATTTTAGTTGTTAAATCAGCTATTTTAAGAAGAGAATCTAGAGGGGCTCATTTTAGAAGTGATTTCCCAGAAACTAGAGATAAGTGGAAAAGAAGTATTGTTATGAATCAAAAAAAGATAAAGTTTGTTGATAGATAATATTTTTAAAATAATATTTACTTATACCTTAATTTTCATTGGTATAAGTAAACTCTTATATAATTTGATTTAACTATTTTTTAAGTTTTCAATAGCTTCATTAACTTTTAAATAAATTTCTTTTTCATTTAAACTAGTTAATTTTTTATTTTCCATTAAAATATTACCATTACAAATTGTTGTATCAACATTACTTCCATTTGCAGCATAAGCAAGATTTGAAATTATTGAATTAGTACTTGGTGTTAAATTAGCACTTAACATATCTATTAATATTAAATCAGCTTTCATACCAACTTCAACTTTTCCAATTTCATTTGAAAGATTCAATGATTTTGCACCATTTAATGTTGCCATATTTATCACTTGTTTTGCAGGTAAAACTTTAGGATTTAAAGTATCTACTTTTCCAAGCAGAGATGCAAATTTCATTTCTTCAATCATATCTAAATTGTTATTTGAAGAAGCACCATCTGTACCAATTGAAACACAAATATCATTTTTAATAAGTTCTGATACAGGAGATATTCCAGAAGATAATTTCATATTACTACATGGATTATGTGAAACTTTAACATCATTATCTTTAATAATTTTTATCTCTTCATCTGATAGCCAAACTCCATGAGCAGCTGTAACATCACTATCTAAAAATCCGATATCATTTAAATATTCAAATGGCCTTTTACCTGTAGCTTCTAAAACATCTTCAATTTCTTTTTTAGTTTCATTCATATGAATATGGAGTCCAGTTTTATATTTTGTAGCTTGTTTCCTTGATTCTTTAAGTAATTCTTGCGAACAAGTATATGTTGAATGTGGGCCAAAGAAGACTTTAATTCTACCCTCTGATGTATTATTAAAGTTTTTAAATAATGAAACATTCTCTTTTATTTCATTTTTTCTTTTTTCTTCATCACCAAAATCTATCATTCCATATGATAAAATTCCTCGAATTCCTGCTTCACTAATAGCATCTGCAACACCATCCATATAGAAATACATATCTGAGAAGGTTGTTGTTCCAGATTTTATCATTTCAATAGCTCCTAAAAGAGCTCCAATATAGCAATATTCTTTATTTAATTTTGCTTCAAGTGGCCAAATATGGTCGTTTAACCAAGAATCAAGGTCCAAATCATCAGCTATTGATCTAAATAATGTCATAGATAAATGAGTATGGGTATTTATAAATCCTGGCATTAATATTTTATTTTCACCATTAATTACTTTTGAAATTCCATTTTCTTCAATATCATTATCAATTTTAGCTATTTTATCATTTTCTATAAGTAATGAACTTTTTTTTGTTTCAATTTCTCCATTATTCATTGGATTTAAAATTAAAACATCTTTAATTAAAATATTATTATCCATAAAATCACCGTAAAATTAAATTATATAGTTACATTGTTTTTTTACTAATATATTAATTTCATATTTAAACTAAATTATTATATTCTAATAATTATAGATTATCTTTAAAGAAGGAGATGCAATGATAAAAAAAGCTATTGTATTTGATAATTCAGGAACTCTTTTAGAAAGATATAGGGTTATTAAAGATCTATCTACAGGTAAATTTTTAACTGAAGCCAATTCTTTAGAAATTATCGATGAATTAGAAAATTCTGGACTTGTTGTTTTCCAATTCAATACAACATGTCTAAAAAAATTAGATCCAAATATTAGATTATATGATTTAATTAAAGATCATGATATTAAATTTGATATTAGTTATCATAATGCTAATTTATCAGATAAAGATGTTTTAAGAATATTAGAAAAAGATAAGGCCACTATTAAAGATATTACTGATGGATTTGAAGTTCTTAAAGATAAAGTTAGAAATATGGAACTTTGCAATGGTTCAGCTATTATTTTAGATGCAAAAAAAGACATTGTTGCATATACAATAACATCTGCAGGACATTTATTTCCAAATACTAAAAAAACAATTAATATTTTAAAAAGTAGAGGTATTGATATCTTTATTGCATCAGGTGATCGTTCTGGAGCTATTGAAAAATTAACTGAAGTTTTAGATATTGAAAAAGATCATGGATTTCCAACTGCATCTACAGAAGGTAAAGAGACTATCATAAATAATTTACAATCTAAAGGTTATAAAGTTATGATGGTTGGTGATGGAATTAATGATGTTTTAGCTTTTAAAGCATCTGATATATCTGTTCTAACTTTAGAACAGCACGAAGAAGTAAATAAAAAACTTTTAAATACTACAGATTTTACAATTCATGATATTTTAGAAGTTACAGAAATTGATTTTTAAACAAGTTCTTCAATTACTTTTTTACTTTTTAAAACTTGTTCAAAATCATTTAATTCAATGATTCCGTTTTTAACTTTTTTAAGTAAATCTAAATCTAAAGTACCAAGGCCTAAGGCTAAATGTTGGTCTTTTTCACCATGATTATCATTTAAATGACAATAACTAATTTTATCTATATTTAAAAATTCTCCTTTTTGAGGAGTAGTATTGGCATGGCCTAAATCAATTGTAATATAAGAACCTGTATTTTCTGATATATCTTTTAATTCATCAACTTTATTTCCTAAAAATGAGAATCTCCAAGGCATATTTTCAACAGATATTTTACTTTTAAAGTTTTCAGAATAATCAACACAATCCTTTATAGATTCTTTTGAAAAATCAATAGCTATTTTACGTAAATGTTCTTCACGACGACCAACTTGACCTGGATGAATTGTAATAAAATTTGCATTAATTTCATTACCTAAATCTAATGTTTTTTTAACTTGTCTAACAGATTCTTTTCTTATTCCTTCATTTAAACTCGCTAAATTTAAATCTACTGTTGGGCCATGAATATTTACTTCAATATCATATGAGTGAAATGGTTCAAGTAGTTTTTTATTATTTAATAAATTCTCACTATTATATGGGCCTTCAGTTAATAATTCTATCATTTCAAATCCATTATCAGTAGCTATTTGAAGTATTTCATCAAATGTTTTCATAAATAATGATAATGTTGAAAATCCAAGTTTCATACTTATTATTTTAAATATTCTTTTTATTATATTTTTATTATAAGTTATAACTTATAAGTTAAAATTTCCCAATGATGTTTATATACTATAAAAATAAATTACATATGTATCATTTTTTTACATATCATAATTTGATATATATCAATAAAAGGAGGATATATAAAAATGGAGGAATTAACCAATTCTAATAATTCCTGCAATGATTTTTTATTGGAATTTAATGAAAAATTTGATTTAAAGTTTAAAATGATATCTAAACAGTTCATTAATGGACTTCATAGACTTTTAATTTTATGGATTATTAATAAAAATAGAATTCATGGCTATGGAATAATGAAATGCCTAGATAATTTTTTTGAAGAATTTATTGAAAATGATATTTTGTCTAAATCAAATTCTAGTAAAATTTACCCTATTTTACATGAAATGGAAGAAAATGAAATTATTTTTGGAGAATGGGATTTAAATAATAATAAAAAAGTTAAATTTTACACTATAACTCCAAAAGGTAGACTTTTACTCCAAAATGCAAAATTAAAACATAAAAAATTACTATCCACAGATTTATGGACAGATTTTTTACATGATATGGGTATTAAAATTATAGAGGATTGATTTTAAAGGAGAAATAAAATGAAATATGTTATAGAAACAAAAGATCTTACTAAAAGATATGGTAAGTTTACTGCTGTTAATTCACTTAACATGAAAATTCCTAATAAAACAATTTTTGGAATGCTTGGTCCTAATGGTGCAGGTAAAACTACTACAATTAAAATGTTAACATGTTTAGCTCAACCTACTGAAGGAACAGCTAAAGTTTATGGATTTGATGTGATTAAAGAACCTAATAAAGTAAGAGATGTATTAGGTATGGTTCCACAACATGTTAGCTTATATAAAGACTTAACAGTACTTGAAAACTCAGAACTTTGTGCAGATTTTTATGGAGTTCCTGAAGATGTTAAATTTGATAGAATTAATGATTTAATGGAACTTGTTGATATTAAATATGCTCAAGATAAAAAAATAGGTCAATTATCTGGAGGTCAAAAACAAAAAGCTTCACTTGTTGCAAGTTTAGTTCATAGACCTGAAATATTATTTTTAGATGAGCCTACAATTGGTCTTGACCCTACAACTAAAAGAATTCTATGGGAATTAATCCAGGATTTAAATGATAGTGGTCATACGATTATACTTTGTTCCCATGATATGCATGAAGTAGATATGTTATGTGACAATGTAGGAATTATTAATACAGGTAATTTAGTAGCTTATGATACTCCACAAGGTCTTAAAGATACACTTTTAAAAGAAGAAAAAGATGAACATGATAAAATAGTTCATATTGCATTATCTCAAACTCATGAAGATAAAGAAATTTCAAAAGAAGATATTAGCTCTTTTAAAAATCAAGATGAATTTTTAAAGTTTAGAAAAATGTCTTTTTTAGTTGATAATTTATCTGAAAATCTTACAAATAAAATAAAAACTATTTCTTATGTATATGACTTAAAAATAGGTAAACAAGGAAGAATAGAATTAAAAATAGATAAATTTAATGATGAAGCTATTACTGAAGTTATTAAAACTGTTGTTGAAGATGGGGGAATTATAAGTTCTATTTCAACAGAAGAACCATCTCTTGAAGATGTGTTTATCAAAGTAACATCAGAGGCTAAAGATAGTGCAAGAGCTTAAGAGGAGATTTTATGGTTGAAACAAAAAAACTTATGTGGATGGTTAAAAAAGAATGGCTTAGTTTAAAAAGACATCCGTCTCGTTTAATTTCTATTTTAGTCTTCCCAATTATAATGATTTTATTATTTGGTTATGGTATGGGTGGAGATTTATCAGATTTACCTATAGTAGTTGTATCTCAAAGTAATGGTGATTTAACAGATATGACTTTAGAAACTATTAAAACTAATGATATTTATCATGTTGTTAAAATTACAAATAATGTTAATGAAGCTAAAGATATGGTTGATAAAGGTGATGTAAAAGCAGCTATTATACTACCATCGGATTATGATTCAGATACGAGTCAGCAAAAATCTGTTACTTTTTATCTGGACTCATCAGATCAAATGGCAACTCAGTCTTTAGTTCCAACAACACAAGCAATTTTTAGTCAAATTTCTTTAGAACAAGCTTCAGCTATGGCAACACAATCAACAAATTCTACAATTGCTGTTGAAGATGCTGATACAGAAAATTCTCTTTCATCATCTATTAATTCATTTAAATCATCAATAACATTACATATTAACAAGATTTATGGTGATATTAAATATATTGATTTCTTAGTTCCTGCAGTTCTTGGTATGACTGTTATGATGTCTTGTATGATGGGTATGGGTGCTTCAATTGCTGGTGAACGTGAAACTGGTGAATTAGCTAGATTATTCATGACTCCTACATCTGTTGCAACTGTTATTGGAGGTAAAATTTTAGGCAAACTTTCAGTAGAATTTTTAAGAGCCATGATTTTACTCTCAGCAGCTATTTTACTATTTGGTGCAACAGTTAATGGAGGTATTCTTCCTACAATTATTGTTCTTATAATTGGCGCTCTTTGTTTTGTTGGGTTCGGTATTATGATGTCTGCAAGAGCATCTACACAAGAGGATTATTCTCAAATGGTTATGCCTTTTAGTATGCCGATGATGTTTGTCTCAGGAGTATTTTATCCAGTTGAAACTATGCCTTGGATTTTCCAGCAAATAGCTTATATATGTCCTTTAACTTATCTTAATGATGCAATGAGGGCAATTATGCTTAAAGGACAAACATTAGGGGATGTTTGGTTTGAACTTTTAGTTTTAATAGGATTTACTATATTTTTCTTTGCTTTAGGTGTTAAAAGATTTAATAGGGATGTGTAATTATGAAAAAAAGATTTATGTTTTGTTTATTACTTGTTATATCATTGTCTTTAAGTCCAATTTCTGCAGTGGACTCTGATTGGCCAATGTTTCAAAATAATGTAAAACATACTGGATATATAAATGAAAATACAGATTATGTTGTTAATACATGGATTCATAATTTAGAATCTCCAATTTATGCAAGTCCTGCTATTCAAGATAATATTATTTATATTGCATCAGAAAATGGAATATTAAAAGCTATTAATATGGAAACAGGCGAATTAAAGTGGGAACATGATTTTGGATCTTCTATTAAAGGGTCACCTGTAATTGAAGATAATATTTTATATATTGGAACTGAAAAAGGATTATCTGCAATAAATATTGATAATCAAAAAATAGAATGGAATTATGGAACTTCAAAAGCTGTTGAATCTACACCTGCTATTGAAAACGGAACTATTTATTTTGGTTCAAATAATGGTCATTTTTATGCATTAAATGGCGATGATGGTTCTGTTATATTTGATAACCATTTAGGTGGAAAAATCATATCTTCTCCTGCTATTTCTAATGAATCAATATTTATTGGATCTACTAATGGAAAATTATATTCAATTAATAAAAATGCTGGAGATGAAATTTGGTCTTATACAACTGGTGATGAAATAGTATCTTCACCTGCTATAGCTGATGATAAAGTAGCTGTTGGCTCTTCTGATGCAAACTTGTATGTTTTAAATATTAGTGATGGTTCTCCAGTTTGGGAAGCAAATATGGAAAATAGCGTTAAATCTTCTCCTTTAATGGATCCGCATGATAATAATATTTATATCGGATCAGATTCAGGTAATATTACATGTTTTGATTTAAGAGATGGAACTTTTAAATGGAGCTATTTAACTGGTAAAGCTATTGAATCTACCCCTGCTATTTCAGACAATCAAATCATTGTTGGATCAAATGATGGTAGTGCATATATTTTAAATAAATATACAGGTGAGATAGATTTTACATATAATCCAGGTACTTATATTTTCAACTCCCCAATTACAGCGTCACCTGTAATTTATGGAAATAGTTTATTTATATCTGGAAATGATGGTTATTTATATGCAATTGATTTAGAAAAATCAACTACACCATTTTCTAATTTTCTTTATTATACTTTAGCTATTTTAGTTATTATTTTAATTGTAGCAGTAATAGCTATTAGGGCTATTAGAAAAAGATCTAACACTAATAAAAAGTCTAAAAGAGATATTTTAAATAAAGAAGTTGAAATTGATCCAAACATGATGAATATGGATAAAGATGATAAGAAATAATTTTCTTATCTTTTTTTTATTTTTTATATACTTTTTTTAAAATCATAATAATTAAATATCTCAAATTAAATATCTTTTCATACAAGTTTTTTTAAAAAAAACTTAAATAATCAAATTACTAGGGGATAGTAATGTACGGTATGAATATAGATGATATAAAAAAGAAATATATGGATTTACAAGACCATATTAATATTTTTGACACAACTCTTAGAGATGGAGAACAATCCCCAGGTATTGCTTTAACTGTAGATGAAAAAATACAGATAGCACAAAAACTTGATAAAATTGGTGTTAATACAATTGAAATAGGTTTTCCAGCAGTATCTGAAGGAGAAAGAGAAACAGCTAGAACTGTAAAAGCATTAGGTTTAAATGCTGAAATTTGTGGTTTGGCTAGAGTTTTGGAAAAAGATATGGATGCTTTGATAGATTCAGATCTTTCATATGTTCATACTTTTATTGGAACTTCTCCATTACATAGAGATTATAAGCTTAAAATGTCTAAAGAAGAAGTTTTAAATAAAGCAGTAACAGCTATTGAATATGCTGTAGATCACGGAATCACTGTTGAATTTTCTGCTGAAGATGCTACTAGAACCGAAATGGATTATTTAATTGAAGTTTATAAGGCAGCTGAAGATGCTGGTGCTAGTATGATAAATATTCCAGATACTGTTGGTGTTTTAACACCAATAATCGCTAAATCCTTAGTTCATGATATTAAAAATGCTCTTAATACTCCAATTAGTGTTCATTTCCACAATGATTTTGGTCTTGCAACTGCTAATTCATTAATGGCAGTTGAAGCTGGTGCAAAACAAGCACATGTTACAGTTAATGGTATTGGTGAACGTGGAGGTAATGCTTCTTTAGAAGAATTTGTTGTATCTTTAGCTGTTGCATATGATATTGATTTAGATATTGATACTACACAACTTTATAATCTTTCCGACTTTGTTAGTAAAATTACTGGTGTTAAAATGGCTCCTAATAAACCTATTGTTGGTGATAATGCATTTGCTCATGAATCAGGTATTCATGTTCATGGAATTTTAGAAAATGCAGCTACTTATGAGCCTATTAAACCAGAACTTGTTGGTCATTCTAGAAAAATAGCTCTTGGAAAACACACTGGTGCTAGTGCAATAAAATCTAAATTAAATGATTTTAATATTGAATTATCTGAAGATCAATTTTGTTCTGTTTATGATCAGATTAAAGAATTGGGAGACAAAGGTAAAACAATAACTGACGCTGATTTAAAAGCTATTGCAGTCACAGAATTAAGCACTACTCCAAATAAATCAATTGAATTATTGGGTCTTGCTGTTATGAGTGGGGAATCTGTATCTCCTTCTGCAACTGTAAAATTATTAATTGATGGAGAAGAAAAAGAAACTTCTAAAACTGGGGTTGGCCCTGTTGATGCAGCTCTCAATGCTATTAAATCTCTGATTCAGCAAACTACATTCATTGAACTTGAAGAATATAATATTGAAGCTATTACTGGTGGTACTGATGCTTTAGCTGAAGTTTTTGTTGTAACTTCTGATAATCAAGGAAATAAGGCTACAGGGCGTTCTACTCGTGATGATGTTGTAATGGCAAGTGTTTTAGCTGTTTTAAATTCTATCAATAAGTTATTAGTTATTAAAAACTCTTAACTTTATTTTTTTATTTTTGTGTAGAAACTTTATATATATTAAAAACATACTATTATTATATAATTCTTTGGAGGTTTTTAATATGGAAGAAAATATAATTTATATCGGAAATAAACCAGTAATGAACTATGTTTTGGCAGTGGTTACTCAAATGAATGGCGGAACCGACGAAGTATTTTTAAAAGCTCGTGGCCGAGCAATTAGTAAGGCTGTCGATGTTGCTGAGATTGTAAGAAATAGGTTTATTCCGGAATCAGATGTTGGGTCCATTGAAATTTCTACTGAAGAAATCACCAACAATGAAGATGTACAAACTAATGTTTCAACAATTGCAATTCAAATTAAAAAGGATTAATTCCTTTATTCTTTTTTTATATTAACTTATTATTATTGTTAGCATATTCCTTATTCCAGGTGCAAGACCTAATACAAAAATAACTAATTTTAATAGTCCTTTTAATGTTTCATCATCAATATATTTTTCAATCAAATAAATAGCTATTGTTATAACTATTATTTTTAAAGGATACATTGTTAGTGCAGTTTCACTTATATTGTATATTTGTTCTGGTAGAACATGTTGTTCTGTATAATTGTAATAATCTACACCAATAAAAGTTGTTGTTGCATCAAGTAGATGTGCAGATATTATTGATAAATTAATTTTATCTCTATATAATTTCCAATATTTTCCAACTATTACAAAAACTAAGGTTAATATAAACCAAATTCCTAATATTTCTCCCAATATATTTATTTTTAATCCTTCTATCATTGATAGGGGAATTATTGCAAAAATAAGGCCTATTAAAAATATTGTATATTTGTAGTTTATTTCTTTTTTTCTACAGAGATAATATCCAAATAATAATGATGCTATTCCTATTATTCCAACGATTATATAAATTCCTGGAGTAATTAATAATATATTATATGGTAGAATTCCATGATCTACTAATGCTCTAGTTGATGATCCTAATAATATTAAAGGTATTAAAGATACTATTATTTCTGATGGATTAATCTCTAACTTTTCAAATAGCTTTAAAATACCAAATAATATTATTATTAATATTATTGAATAAATTATTGTATTAAATAAAGTATATCCTGAATAAAAATAATTCATTATTAAATCTGGTATTCCAAGTTGATTTGACATTTTTGACCTACTAATATAATATATTCGTTATATTGTATATGTATACATAGAGAAAATTAATATTTTATTTATTTAAAAACTTTTTTTATTATTTTATTTTTATAAATTGTTAAATATGAAGTTCCTTTTCCACATGCTTTAACTTTACCTTTTTTAATATTCTTTAAAACACTATCTATATTCATTTCACATTCAATTTCTGTAAAACAATCTCCAATATATTCTATTTTATGTGCATCACTTGCTCCTATTTCTGGAATTGATTGTTTTTTAGCATGTTTTTCTGATTTATAATTTCCATAACCTAAAAAATATTTAGCATTTAATATTTCAATTGCATCTACTTTTAATTTTTCACCTTCCACTTTGTGAAATAACCCATATCTATAAAAACTATATGGATGAGGTATTATAGCAAGTCCTCCTAACTCATGTATTCTATCTATTGTTTCATCAGGACTTAAATTCATTGGAACTTTTTCTTCAACTCCAAAACCTAATATATGGCCGCTAGCTGATGAAATTTCTATTGAAGGAATAACCAATATATCCTCATATTTTTGAGACTCTTTAATAGCTATTTTTGATCCTTCTATTGTATCATGATCACTTATACCTATTATATCAAGACCTATGTTCCTTGATTTATTCAATATATCTTCTATTTTACTAGAAGAATCACTTGAATAAGAACTGTGTATATGTGAATCTAATTTCATTTTATCATATGATATTTAAATGATTCTAGTAATCCTATAGTGCCTGTCATCATAACATCTCCTCCAGGCGAAGCTTGATACCAATCTAATGTAGTTTTTTCTATTAATTCTCTCTTTGGCCCTGTAACTATTACTTTTTCTAATTTTGATATAGGATTTATTACATGGGCTCCATGTCCATAATCCTCATATACTTCTTTATTTGTTATAGTCCCATTAACTAATTTTTTTATATATTTTTCTAAACTTTCGCTAGTTAAACTAGAGGTATGGTGTTCAAATATTCCCTGAATTTTTCCATTTTCTATTGATGCTGCTGTTGTATGGCCGTTTCCTATATCTACTACAATATAACTATTTAATTTTAGATTCTCTGCATCATTACACATTCCACATATTGATGCAAATTTAGTATCCATAATTAATGGAGGGCTTTTAATTTTTTCTTCTTTAACTAATCTTTCTGCTGCCTTCATTCTAGAATAATATTCGGGAATATTTTCTAAATAGCTAAATTCTTCAGGTTTTAATGGATTTTTTAATTTTTCTCTTATCTTTTCAAATCTAAAATCCCTATCTCCCATATTTTCATTATAACCATGATCTTGAACAGCTATTGCGATTTTTTCAATTTCAAAATCTAAATCATAATTTAATAACATTCTTTTTAATTTATCTAAATCAAGATCTCCTAAATTTATTTTAGAATATGAATTGTATTGTTGTTTATCATCATTTTCATATACAATTTTTATTCCATAGGATTCAACTTCTTTTAAATCATCTCGGATTGTTTTTGCACAATTTTCTTCCATAGCTACTTTATATCCCTTTTTCATATGATTTACTATTGAATTTTTTAATTTTCCACCACCCATTATTTCTCCTTCAAAATAGATATCATTAACAATTTTATCTATTTTTTGTGATATGTATATATGTGGAGATGGTAGAACTAATTTTATTGAATTTTCTAGTTCTTTTTTATTATTATAATATAATATGTCCTGTGTTCCAGTTCCTATATCAATAGCTAATATTTTCATAGTTTTTCTTATGTTTTATTTACTTATTAATTATTTTTATTTCATAATTTACTTATAACTTATAAGTTAAAAGGTATGTTTTATAAGATATAAGTTCCAATATATAACTGATAACTTAAAATTTAAAACTTATTTGTTTGAAGTTTTAACTTATTTTTTAGAACTTATACTTTCTAATTTAAAACTTATACATTAGAAATAATAACTTATTTGTTTGAAGTTTTAAGTTTATTTTAAAAAATTAAATTTATTCTTATAAGTTATAACTTATAATTATTAATTAATGGTGTTTATAATATGGGAGAAACTATAGCTATTATGAATCAAAAAGGTGGATGCGGTAAGACTACTACTGCTGTTAACTTAGCTACTTCTTTAGCATTTTTAGGTAAATCTGTTTTAGTTGTTGATATGGATCCTCAAGGAAATGCAACTACTAGTTTTGGGATTGAAAAAACTGAAGTTGAAGATACAATATATTCTGTTCTTATGGGTGATGTTAATGTTAAAAAAGCTACTGTCTCTACATTTATTCAAAATCTTTTTATAATTCCAAGTAATATTTCTTTAAGTGGTGCAGGAGTTGAATTAAGTAAGCAAAAAAATTATCACATTGTTTTAAAAGATGTTTTAGAAGATGTTATTCCTTTATTTGATTATATTTTAATCGATTTACCTCCATCTCTTGGTGTTTTAACTGTTAATGCACTTATAGCTTCTGACAGTGTTTTAATTCCTATTCAAGCTGAATATTATGCACTTGAAGGCGTAGCAGATTTAATTAACACTATTAAGTTAGTTGAAGATAGACTTAAAAGCCCAACTCCTATAAAAGGTATATTACTTACATTATTTGATAAAAGGACACGTCTATCAAAAGAAGTTCAACATGAACTTAAAAATTTCTTTGATGGTAAAGAGAACTTATTTAAAACTATAATTCCAAGAAATATCACACTAGCTGAAGCTCCAAGTCATGGAAAACCTTGTTTAATTTATGATTCTAGTAGTGTGGGATCTAAAGCTTATTTAAATTTAGCTAAAGAAGTATTGGTTTTAGATGGTATAGGTGAGTAAAATGGTAAGAAAAAAAAGTTCAGGTCTTGGTAAAGGATTAGATTCATTAATTCCAGATCTTTATAATGAAGATTCCTCTTCAATGAGTTTAGAAGATATTTTAAATGAAGAACCTAAAAAAGAATCTAAACCTAAAAAATCTACAAAAAAAATCTCTGTAAAAAAAGATGAAGTAGAAAATAAAGCTAAAAAATCTACTAAAAAAGAATCTACAAATGTTGATTCTAAAAGTATTGAAGAAGTTAAAGAAATAGTAAATAAAAACCCGAGAATTACATTATGGTCTGCAAGATCTGCTGCGGTTTTTAGATATTTAAGGAAAACTGAACCAGAATTTAGCATTAGTAAAGAAGCATCTACTTTAATTGACGAGGCTGTTAGTAGTAAGTATCCTGAAATATGGAAATTATTTGATATATAATAGAATTTTATTATCAAATAGATATATTTGACAATTTAAAAATCAAATAATTCAGATTGATATTTTCCTTGTAGTTTTATATATCCTTCAGCTCTATCTACTACAACACCTAATTTTCTTAAATCTTCTTTATCTTCAAACAATTTCTTTTTACGAATATTTATAATTTTTTTAGCTGATTTAATACCAATTCCTGGTACTCTAATAAGCTCTTTGTATGGAGCAGTATTTATTTCAATTGGAAAGATGTCCATTTTCCGTGCAGCTAATATTTTAGGATCTTCATTAAGTAAAAGCTGATCATTATCATCAAAAAATAATTCTTTTAAATTATATTTATAATCATTTAATAAACTATCTGCATGATATAGCTGATTAGTTCTATCTGTACTACATGGTTTTTTATTTTCAAATTCTGTTTTTTCAATAGGTGAGAATGCACTAAAATATGTCCTTTTAAGATTAGATTTTTTATAAATTTTTTCCATTCTATTTAAAATTTCTCTATCAGTTTCATTATTTGCTCCAACAATTAATTGAGTAGTATGAGTTAAATTAGGATAAGTTGTACTTTTTCCTTCAAAAGAATTAATCCAAGATAATCGTTTTAAAATATCTTTATTATAATCTTTGGTTGTTGTAATTTCACTAAGGCCACTTGGAGTAGCTGCTTCTATATTTAAACTAACTCGATTAGCAACAGACATAGCTCTTTTAATAGAATCTTTAGAAACCCCTGGAATTATTTTTAAATGAACATAATCATCATATCCGTATTTTTTTCTAAGAATATTAACTGTTTCAATTGTTTTCTCCATTGTTGAATCTTCATCATCTCCAATTCCAGAACTTAAAAAAAGACCATTTACATAACCATTATTATAATAACTTAAAAATACTCTAGCTAATTCTTCTGGGTCTAATTCCAATCTTGTAAAATTGTTTTTATTTTGATTAATACAATATTTACAATCGTTTTTACATTTATTACTTAACAATGTTTTAAATAAAGGAATTTCACAACCATTTGCTCCTTTAGCATGATAAATTCCAGGTAAATTTATATGTGAACTTCTTTGATGGTTTACATAATCACATAAATCATATTGTGCTAAGTCACTTAAAACTTGCATTTTAGCTAAAGTTGACATAATTAATATTTTGTTTTTAATTTTTATTATAACTTTTCCTAGATAAAATTTAAATAAATTATAAACTAATTAATTAATATGCGACTTGTCTTATCTGGAACTGGAAGTGCCGTTGGAAAAACTACTATTTCAACAGGAATTATGAAAGCACTTTCTAAAGAGTTTAATGTCCAACCATTTAAAGTAGGCCCTGATTATATTGATCCATCATACCATACTTTAGCTAGTGGTAACACTTCAAGAAATTTAGATTCTTTTTTTATGAATCCTTCTCAAATTAGAGATTCATATTTAAAAGCTATGGATAATAAAGATTTAGCTATTATTGAAGGAGTTCGTGGTCTTTATGAAGGAATTGACTCAATCAATGACATTGGTAGTACAGCATCTGTTGCAAAGGCCTTAAATGCTCCTGTTGTTTTAATTATAAATTCTAGAAGTTTAGTTAAAAGTGCTGCAGCATTAGTTTTAGGATTTAAACAGCTTGATCCTTCGATTAATATTGCAGGAGTTATTTTAAATAAAGTTAAAAATAAAAACCACTATTTAAAAACTAAAAAATCTATTGAAACACTTGTAAGTGTAGAAGTATTAGGTGGAATTAAAAGAGATGATTCCATTGCTATTGAAGAGAGACATTTAGGTTTGGTACCTGCAATTGAAAAGGAAAATTCATTAATTTTCATTGAAAAATGGTCAAAAATTATTGAAGAATCAATTGATTTAGATAGACTTATTGAAATAATGAAGGAATCAGCAAAAATTTCTAAGTCAAGAGAAGCTATTTGGACAGTTAAAAATAAGAAAAAAGTAAAAATTGCAGTTGCATATGATGAAGTTTTTAATTTTTATTATAAAGAAAATTTAGAATCTTTAGAAGCAAATAATGCAAGACTCGAATATTTTTCTCCATTAAAAGATGAACAACTTCCTGATGTTGATGCAATATATATTGGTGGAGGTTATCCTGAACTATTCTCAAAAGAAATTTCTGAAAATAAAACTTTAATCAATGATATTAAACAATTCCATTTAGATAATAAACCAATTTATGCAGAATGTGGGGGATTAATGTATTTAATGAATGCTATCCACAATGATAAAATGGTTAATATTTTTCCATATAAATCTATTTTAACAGATAAAGTTCAAGCATTAAAATATACAATTGCTGATGTTCAAGAAGATAATATTATATCAAAAAAAGGAGAATCATTTAATGGCCATGAATTTCATTATACAAAATTATTAATTGATAAACCTAAAAACAAAATGGCTTTTAATATTTTAAGAGGAAAAGGCTCATTTAATAATAAAGATGGATTTATGGAAAAAAATACACTTGCAAGCTATGTTCATACACACGTTGCAGCATTACCTAATTTCGCTTCAAATTTTACTCAAAATGCTGGAGATTTAGGATGATTGAAAAAATTAAAAAAATAGACATATTTTCTCCATATATTGTAACTTTAGCTATTATTATATTTTTAGTAATGGGATATATTGGATCTTTTAATTATAGATTTGAATCTCCTTTATCGGTAGAATCTATTTTAATAGTTTTATATTCTGTTTTAATTTTCATTATTGGAGTATTTTTTATTCAAAAATTCCTTAAGTTTAATTCATCTATTAATCCATCAAATATTAAGATAAAAATTGATAAAATATTTAATGAAAAATTTTTAGTTTCGCTTGTTTTAATTGCACTACTTTTACAAATTATCAACTTGTTTTATTTAGGAGGAATTCCTCTTTTAAATAGTGTCTTAAAGTCTAATGCAACTACAAATATTTGGAGAGTTTCTTATTTGTTGTTTTTACCAGCTATTAATATTCTAGTAGCTAAATATTTTAAAAGAAAATATTTAATCTTAATTTTAATAGGTCTTTTTATATACACATTAAATGGTTATAGAACTTCAATAATGGGTATTTTAATTAGTTTATTTATCACATTCTTTTATATTAAAAAAATAAATTCAAAAATATTTATTACTTTTATTTTACTAATTGGGGGATTAGGATTAGCTATTGGATTTATAGCTTCTCAATCTATTGATGGCCAAAATTGGATGCTAAATCCATTAGAATTAGTTTTCTATAGGGCAGGTTTTACTTTAAAAGTTTTTGATAAAATAATTCCTTTAATGGGTTCTACTCATGGCCATATCTTAAGTATGGTATTTTCAAGTGGAAGTCCTAGAACATTTATAGGCGAATATGTCTTACATTATCATGCATTAATAACCTCAACATTTTTTGGCCCTGTTTTATTAGACTTTGGATTAATAGGTCTTTCAATACAAATGTTTTTCTTTGGAACTTTTCTTAAAATTATCCATATTATTCAAAAAAATATTAAAGATATAGCTATTGGGATTTATGCTGTTATTTTAACCCACACTTTGATTTGGATAGAAACTGGCCCTACAGATATAATGATTTGGTTATTTTTTGTATTTGCTTTTCTTTTAATCATTATAAATTACAGAAATTTATCTTTTAAAAAATAATATTCAAAATTAAATCAAAAATTTTAATAATGACTTTTTGTAAAATTATTTATGAACACAAAATTTTAAATTTTTAATTTAAAGAGTGATAAAATGGTTGTTAAAATTGGTATTATAAAAAGTGGTAATATAGGTACTTCACCTGTATTAGATTTGTTACTTGATGAACGTGCTGACAGACCAAACATCGACGTTAGAGTCGTTGGTTCTGGTGCTAAAATGAACCCAGAACAAGTCGAAGAAGTTGTTCCAAAAATTGCAGACTTTGATCCTGATTTCTGTATTTTCATAAGTCCTAATCCTGGAGCTCCTGGACCTGCAAAAGCAAGAGAATTATTATCTGCAGCAGATAAACCTGCAGTTATTATTGGAGATGCACCTGGTGCTGCTAAAAAAGATGAAATGGATGAACAAGGTTTAGGATATATTATTGTAAAAGCTGATCCAATGATTGGTGCTAGAAGAGAACTTTTAGACCCATCTGAAATGGCTTCATTTAATTCTGATATTATTAAAGTATTAGCTGCTACTGGTGCTTACAGATTAGTACAAAATACTATCGATGACATTATTGCAGCTGTAGAAGCTGGTAAAGATGTAGAATTACCAAAATTAGTTATTACAGCAGAAAAAGCTGTAGAAGCTGGAAACTTTGAAAATCCTTATGCAAAAGCTAAAGCTATTGCAGCTTATGAAATGGCAGCAGCAGTTGCTAATCTCGATACCAAAGGATGTTTCATGGTACAAGATGCTAATCAATACATTCCTCTCGTTGCAGCAGCACACGAAATGGCTACAACTGCAGCTAATTTAGCTACTGAAGCTAGAGAAATTGAAAAAGCTAATGATACTGTATGTAGAACTCCTCACATGGGTGATGGATCTACTGGTGGTAAATGCAAATTAATGGATAAACCAGCTTAAGTAGTTAATTCTACTTACTTTTTTTCTTTTTTTAAAAAAAATAACTATAAAATACCTTTTGTACTAGGTATTTCGTCGTGTTCTATTTTGCATGCTTCTTTTAATGATTTTGCAAATGCTTTAAATAATGCTTCTGCTTTATGATGATCATTTTGCCCACTTATAGTTCCATAAATATTTATTTTCCCAGAATTTGCAAATGATTCAAAAAAGTGAATTATTGTCTCTGAAGTCATATCTCCAATTTTTTCATTTGTAAAAAATAAATCCATATTACAATAGCTACGGCCACTTATATCTATTGCAACAATTGCTAAAGATTCATCCATAGGTATTATTGCATCAGCCATTCTTTTTATTCCTTTTTTATCAGAAATAGCTTCATTAAATGTTTCACCCATTAATATACCTATATCTTCAATTGTATGATGATCATCTATATCTATATCACCAATGGCCTTTACATTTAAATCTATTTGACTATGTTTTGAAAATGATTCAAGCATATGATCAAAAAATCTTATTCCGGTTTCTATGTCATATTTTCCTTTACCATCAATGTTAAGTTCAATTTCAATTTCAGTTTCAGAGGTTTTTCTTGAGAGTTTTGATTTTCTTTTCATTTTCTGCCTCATTTTTTAATTTGTTTATTTTAAATTTAAATATAATAATTTAATGTAGTCATCCATTCCGTATTATTTTTATTGCATCTGTGGGGCATTCCATTGCACATAATGTACAAACATGACAAAAACTTAAATCTAATACATGTGCAACTTTATTTATTTTCCATATTTTAGGGCCTTTAGGACATATGTCATAACAGTTCCCACAACCAATACATTTTTCTTCATCAACATCTATTCTTAAAATAAAAATTCCTCCTGCATCAAATTAGATTTTAAGTGTAGCAACAGACATTGCTTTAAATCCAATATAAATTTCTTTACCTAGAGATAAATTCAATGCTTTCTCAGCAGATAAGGTTATATCAGAAAATAAGGTTATGCCTCCAACATCCATTTTTACTCGGATAATTTCATTTTCTAAAGACATTTCAACTATTTTCCCTTTTAGAATATTACGAATACTTGATTCTTGAGGATTTAACATTAAAAATATATTATCATAGCTTATTAATGCTAAAATTTTATCTCCAATTTCATATTTTTCATTTAAAGGAATATTAATTTCAATTTCCTTCATCTGAATTTTCATGATTCCTTCAGATTTATTTATTTCAAGAACTGTAGCTTCTATTTCATTAACTTCTCTATGAAGTTCCATAATAGCATTAATTTTTTTACATTCTTTTAAAATGGAATATCCTTCTTCAGTAAGAGAAGTTTTACCTCCTCCTCCTTTTCCACCTTTTTGAGTATCAACAATACTTATATCTAATGTTGATTCTATTTTTTCAACATGATTTAGTGCAGTCCTATATGAAATCTTTGTTAATTTAGCTGCTTCGGTTAGAGAGCCAGTTTCATTAATGAAATTTAAAAGGTTATATTTACTAGTGTTCAGTAAAAACGATTTACCATCTAAATTGATGTTATACTCAACGCCTGCTTTTACATCTGTCATCTTAATATCTCCAAATACAAGTCTTATTTATATATGTTAATTGTTTATTAATAACTTTTCTATATTTGATAAGATGTGTTGATATAAACTATTTATTTATATTTTATATAAAATTAGAAAAGAAACTTAAAAAGTATTTTTAGAGCTGAATAAATTCACTCTTTTATATTTTTTGCAATGTAATTGATTATTTTATTAAGTATATTACTTAATGGACCAAGTTTTGCAGCAATTGGTCTTATTTTATTTATATCATCAAATGTAAAGAAATTTAGCTTTATTAAAGAAAATAAATAAATAATTGGACATATAATAATTCCAATTACTAATCCTACTGTACTTTTTGGAAGAATAATTAATATTATAGCACCCATAATAATTGAAGCAATTAAAATTTTTGATATTTCTTTAACTGGAGCTTTTGTTTTTGTTAATCTAAATACTAAATATAATCCTGGTATTATCATTGCTAAACAAGCAATTGTTGTTGCAATAGATCCTCCTACAATACCATGTGTAGGAACAAGGATTATATTTAAAATTAAAGTTATAATTAATCCTCCAATTAAAATATACATTGGAATTTTAGGATTTCCAATTCCTTGAATAATACTTGATGTAATTACATAAATAGAATAAAAAGTCATTCCAACAGAAAGTATTGCAAGAGCAGCTGCCCCATAAACATAATCAGGATTTGTAAAGTAAACAATTTCCAATATTTGTGTTGAAAAAAGAGCTATTGCCACACACATTGGTACAACAACCACTAATGAATATTTATAAGATTGTGTAACATATGTTGTTAATTTTTCCCGATTTTTTGATGAAAAAGCTTCAGATGCAGCAGGTAATATTGTAGTTGATATAGAAAGTGAGATAATTAAAGGTAGTCTAGCTATTGGATCAGCTGCTGCAAAATATCCAACTAGTTCTGTTGATAAATATCTCCCCATAACAATGGTACATACGCTATAAATTCCCATTTCAGCAATTGAAGTTATAACAACAGGAAAAGAAAAGAATAAAAGCTTTTTAATTAATTTTAATTCATCATTTAAACTAAATTTAAAGTCAGGGTTTGGTTTTGGAATATATTTGCCCATATGATTTCTAAATATATAAACACTTACAATTAATGAAAAAATAAAACCTAAAACAGTACCAAACATTGCTCCAACAACTGATAATCCAAGTAATACAAATGCTGTTGCAAAAAGAATCATTCCAACTTGTTCTACAGCACGACTATAAAGCATGTATTCCATTTTGTACACACCTTGAAATGCACCTCTAATTCCACCAACAATAGAACTAAAAGGAACAATTAATCCTACAATTTGTAATGGGAGCACTGTTTCAGGTTTTTCTAGAAATACTTCACCTAACCAGGGAGCAATAACAAATACCATTAATGCTCCAAAAAATAATCCCAGAATAGTAATCATTTTTAAAGACGTATAAATCGTCTGTCTGGCCATATCTTTTTGGTCTAATATTTCATATTCTGCAACATACTTAGCTATAGCTGGAGGAAGTCCACCTGTTGAGAAAGTTTGTAAAATCCCTTGGAAAGGTAGGGTTATTCCAAGAATACCATATTTTGCAGGTCCAAGAAGCGAAGCCATTAAAAACCTGTACAGATAACCTCCTACTCGAAAGATGAGATTACCTATTAACATGAAAAAACTGCCTCTAAGTAACTTTGAACCCACTAAAAACCCTCTTTTAAAAAATAAATTGTTATTAATTTAATAACATACTTTAAGTATATAAACCTATGCAAGGTCCTTTTTCTTAATTTTTATCTATATTTTTTCAGAAACTTTGTAAATTCATCAATTGTTCTATGTAAGCTATTGAATCCATATTCATCTTTTTTTATTTTTTCAAAATTATCTTCTGAAAAAAAACAAGCTCCAAGATTTGATCCAAATGGTCCTCCACTTACAGGAATAATTCCATGAATTACATAATAAGAAATGATTTTTTGAAGAGCTATTTCTTGACCACCACAACGATCTCCACCAACAGCTATTCCCATACCTATTTTTCCTCTAAGCAAATTATAATCAACAGCTTCCAATGCCCGAGTTCTATCCATTATTGTTGATATTTGTGCACTTGCTCCTCCACTATGAACAGGTGTAGCCATAATAATTCCATCAGCTTTTCTTAAATTTTCATAAATTTCTTGCATAGAATCGTTAATAATGCATTTTTTATTTTCTAAGCAATAATCACAATGTTGGCATGGTTTTAAATCTTTTCCTTTCATAAAAAAGCTTTTAGTTTCGTATCCTTTATTTTCCATAGTTTCCAAAGCACTTTTAAGTACATATTCTGTAGTATTGCCTCTAGGACTAGCACATATTCCAAATATCATAAAAAACACCTATTTTATTTTATATCCACAATTTATACATTCAAAAATAGATTTACCTTTTGGTGAAATATTTTTTTTAAAATCATTTCCACAAATAGGACATTTAATGTCTTTTTCATTAGCTATTTCCTGAATATTATGTTTCATAGCTTTTTATTTATGGGATATGGTTTAAATTTTTTTTGGAATAATTTAAAAAATAAGAAAAAGTAATATTTTCTTTAAAAAAAGAAAATATTTTTAAAATATTAATCGGATTTTATCATTGTTAAAATCATTTTATAGGGTTCATTAACAGCTTGTAATGCATGAGGTTCATTTGCAGCCATTATAATCATTTCGCCTTTTTTTACAATGTTTGTTTTTCCAGAAATTGTAATTTCTGCTTCACCATCTATTATTTGAACTAATGCGTCAAAAGGAGCACTATGTTCACTTAAACCTTGTCCTTTATCAAAAGCAAAAACTGTAACAGTTCCAAGATCTTTTTTAATAATTTCTCGGCTAACTACAGAATCATTTTGATATTCAATTAAATTTTCAACATTCAAAGGTACATTTAAAATATCCTCTTCCATGAGATTACCCCATTATTTTTTTAATATCTTCTTTTGGATCTCCAATCGGAGTTAAATTATAATTGTTTACTAAGATATTTAAAATATCATCATTTGCCCAAGCAGGTAAAATTGGTCCAATTAACATATCAGTTTTTCCAAGATATAATAAACTCCATAGAATAGCTACAGCTTTTTGTTCCATCCAACTTAAAACAATTGTAAGAGGTAATTCATTTAATCCTAAATCAAACAGGTCACAAAGTGCTAAAGCTACATCAACAGCAGCTATTGCATCATTACATTGGCCCATATCTATTAATCTAGGAACACCTTCAATATCTCCTAAATCTAAATCATTGAATCTGTATTTTCCACATGCAAGTGTTAATACGATTGTATCTTCAGGTAAATTTTCAACAAATTCTCTATAATAAGTAGCTTTTGGATGTGGTGAATCACAACCACCTACTAAGAAGAATCTTTTGATTTTTCCATCTGTAACTAACTCTTTAATTTTATCTGCAAGTGATAAAATAGTATTAACTCCGAAACCAGTAGTAAATGTTTTAGTTTCTTCTTCTTCTAAATCTCCAAGTTCAAGAGCTTTGTTTATAAGTTCGGTAAAATCGTAATTTTCTATAATTGGGGTATCAGGTAATTTTGCAACATCCATAGTAAATATTCTATCTTTATATTCGTCTTTTGGTAGGAGTACACAATTACTTGTTGCAAGAATAGCTACATTATATTTTGAAAATATTTCTTTTTGATCAAACCAAGGACCACCTAATTGTCCAACTAAGTGTTCATATTCTCTTAATTTAGGATATCCGTGTGCAGGTAACATTTCACTATGTGTATAAATGTTTATTCCTTTTCCTTCAGTTTGTTTTAATAGTTCTTCTAGAGCTTTTAAATCGTGTCCTGTGACTAGTATTCCTGGTCCTTTTTTAGATCCAACTTGTACTTCAACAGGGGTTGGTTCTCCATAATGCGCAATATGTGCATCTTTAAGCATTCTCATTACTTTGACATTTACTTCTCCAGCTTCAAGAGCTAAATTGACTAAATCTTCAGCGTCAAAATTAACATTAGTCAATGTTGAATAAAGCCCTTTTGTCAAAAATTCATCAATTTCCGGATCTTTTGATCCTAATACATTTGCATTATAATTATATGCACTAATTCCTTTCATTGAATAGATTAAATTATCTTGCAATCTAGCTACTGTTGGTACTTTTCCACAAACTCCTCTAACAGTACATCCACTGCCTTTAGCTGTTTGTGAACATTGCCAACAAAACATATCGACTTTCTCATTTGACATTTTTAATCATCTCCTTGACTATATATATGATACTAAAATATATTTAAATATTTTGTTACTTTTTACCCTAAAAAAGTAACAATTAAATATGAAAAAATATAAAAAAACTTCCATGGGTAATGATAATGTAGATTTTTTAAAAAAATTTGGACTTAGTACCTATGAATCCATGGCATATATCACATTAACTTCACTTATTACTGCAACTGCAACAGAAATAAGTGAAAATTCATGTATTCCAAGACCTAAAATCTATCAAACTTTAAAAAGCTTGCATGAAAAAAATTTTATAGAAATTGAAAGAGGAAGACCCTTAAAATTCACAGTTATCAATCCACAAGAGATTTTCACAAGGGAAAAACAAGTTTTTTT
>JAJDHW010000069.1 GCA_030266405.1 Methanobrevibacter sp. OttesenSCG-928-I08 | reverse complement strand
GTTAATATTAAAAAACCTGCAATAATACACGAGTATAATAATAAAAATTCCAATAATGATTTAGAAGATTACTTTTTTTCTAAAGATTTAAGAGATATTTATTTTAATATTATTTATAATTTAAAAATAGATTTGATTCATATTAATCACTTAATTAATCATAGTCTTGATTTACTAGAAATAGCTAAGTTTTTTAATATTCCATATATTTTAAATATTCATGATTTTTATTATTTTTGCCCATCAACACATCTTTTAGATAATAAAGATTCTTATTGTGAGGTAAAATGTTTAAATGATGATTATTCTTGTAATTTAGCTGAAAATACTAAAAAACTTGTTTATTTCTGGAGAGATTATTTTATAAATGTTATTAACGATTCAAATTTAGCAATTTTTCCAAGTGAATATTCTCTAGAGTTCTATAAAAACAATTTTAAAAGTTTAAATAAAGATAAATTAACTATCATAACACCAGGAAGGGATTTTAATAAAAAATATAGTAGCTACAATATTCCTGGGGAAAAACCAATTAAAATTTTATTCCCCGGTTATATTAGTCCACATAAAGGATCACTACTTATTCGTGATGTAAAAGAAGTTGATAAAAATAATAATTTCGAATTTCATTTTCTTGGAACTACAATACCTTCTTTAAAAAAATATGGATTAGATCATGGAAGATATAAAAGAGACGATTTTGGAGAGATTGTAAATAAAATTAAACCATCATTTATTGGTTTATTTTCAATATGTCCAGAAACATACTCTCATACATTGACAGAAAGCTGGAATTCCAATATACCAGTTATTGCAACAGATTTAGGAGCTTTTAAAGAGAGAATAAATGAAACTGGTGGAGGTTGGCTTGTAGATTATAATTCTTCTAAAAAAATACATGATGAGATACTTAAAATAAGCTATAATAAAGAAAATTATTTAGAAACAGTTCAAAACATTAATAAAATTACTTTTAAAAGTAGAAAAGAAATGTTTAATGATTATAAAAAAATTTATAGTGATTTAATATGAATGAATATAAATTATCTGTTGTTGTTCCGACTTTTAATACTGGGAAATTTTTATTAGATTTATTTGATTCTTTGAAAGAGCAATCAATTGGATTTAATAATATTGAAGTTATTTTTGTAGATGATGCTTCAACAGATAAGTTTACAATAGATTTAATTAATGAATTAATAAGTGAATATTCTAATTGTAAAGCTATTTTTTTAAAAGAGAATTCTGGGTTTCCAGGTAAGCCTCGTAATATTGGGATTGAAAATTCGTCTGCAGAGTATGTAATAGTAACAGATCACGATGATACATATGAAAAAGACGCACTAAAAATATTATATGAAACAATAACTACAAATAATGCAGATATTGTAATTTGTAATTTTAATCAAGTATATGAAAATGAAATCATACCTTTTAAATCATTTTACAATGATAAAATTGAAATAACAGATATTTCTAAAAATAAAGACTTTTTTAAAATTCCTGCTGCTATTTGGACAAGATTATTTAGAAAAAGCTTCTTATTAAAAAATAATATTAAGTTTTTAGAAGGAATGCTTGCAGAAGATGTTTATTTTGGAGTTATTACTTCTTTTTATGCATCTAAAATAATATATATGCCTAATTTTTATGGATATAATTATAAAATTAGAGATTCTGATGAAGATAAGTCTACAATTCATATTAGAAATAAAAAATATTTAGAAGCTATTTTAAATGGATTTTTAGAAATTTCTAAAATGATAAAAGAAGAAAACAAAGAAGGTTATTCAGATTATATTTTTAAATCACATTTAACTTCATGGCTTTATACAATAGCTATTAGTGAAACAAATGATAATGAAAAAAAAGAGCTTTTTAATAAATCTGAATCGTTATTTAAACATTATTATGTTGATGATCCATTTTTTAAAGGTAAATATAAAAAATTAGCTAAATATTTACAAAATAATGAAATTGATTTATCTATAAAAGAAGTAAATAAAATTAAATCATCTCAAAAAAATATAAACAAATCTTTAAAAGAAAATAATTATAAAAAATTACTTAAAAAAATAATTAAGAGGATTTAAATGTATAAATTATCTGTTGTTGTTCCGACTTTTAATACTGGGAAATTTTTATTAGATTTATTTGATTCTTTGAAAGAGCAATCAATTGGATTTAATAATATTGAAGTTATTTTTGTAGATGATGCTTCAACAGATAAGTTTACAATAGATTTAATTAATGAATTAATAAGTGAATATTCTAATTGTAAAGCTATTTTTTTAAAAGAGAATTCTGGGTTTCCAGGTAAGCCTCGTAATATTGGGATTGAAAATTCATCTGCAGAGTATGTAATAGTAACAGATCATGATGATACATATGAAAAAGACGCATTAAAAATATTATATGAAACAATAACTACAAATAATGCAGATATGGTAATATCTAATTATTATAATGTTTTCCCTAATAAAAAAGAAAAAGTTAAAACTCCTTTTTCAGATAATTACAATGATATAAAAAATATTGAGGATGATTTAAGATTTTTTGATATTGGACCAAGTATTTGGACAAAATTATTCAAAAAAGAATTTTTATATGAAAATAATATTAAGTTTCCAGAAGGGATGCTTGGGGAAGATTTATATTTTTATATTAACAGCTTAATTGACTCATCAAAAACAATTTATTTAAGTGATTTTTGTGCTTATAATTATAGAATAAGAGATTCTGATGAAGATAAGTCTACAATTCATATTAGAAATAAAAAATATTTGCAAAAGATGATTGAAGGTTATTATAAAACATGGAATTTACTTAAAAAGAAAAACATGGAAAAATATTTCTCTAATATATTTTTAAGACATTTAGTTTATTGGTTAACTAGTTTTATAGCTAGCAATATTAATGATTCTGATAAAGAATATTTAATTAAAGAAATTAATCCATTACTTAAAAAACAACTATCTTATACTCCTAACTTTAATGAAAAAATTTATTCAAATCTTTCTAAACCTATTTTAGAAGACGATTATGATAAAATAGTGAATGTTTCAAATAAAATTAAAAAATCAAGAAATAGAAAAGAAAAAATTAAGAAATTATTACCATTTTAATATCCAAATACCTATTTAATAATTAATTAATAACTTTTTTAAAAGCTAATCTTTTTATACTATATTTTGCATATTTTTATTAAATATTATTTTTAGTGAATTACATTGCTGCTAATAAGATAGATTGGGTTTTGAAATGTTTGATAATAGACTGATAAAAAATTTTTCTAAATATTCTTTTTTACTTACAGAATTAGTAAAGAGAGATATCAGTGGCAAATATAAAGATTCTACTTTAGGACTGTTTTGGAGTTTTTTAAACCCTCTTCTTTCAATGATTGTTTTAACTATAGTTTTTTCCACGATTTTTGGAAGAACTATTGAAAATTTCCCAGTGTATTTATTAAGTGGTAAATTAATTTTTGATCTTTTTGCAAATGCTACTCAAGGAGCTATGAATTCTATTAAAGGAAATGCTGAGATTATTAAAAAGATTTATGTTCCTAAATATATGTTTGGAATTGGAATAATATGTTCAGAATTTATTAATTTTCTAATTTCTTTAATTGTATTAGTTTTAGTAATGGTTGTAACTCAAGCACCTTTCCATTTGGCATTAATTTATTCTCCTATTCCGATATTCTTCGTATTGATTTTAACAACAGGGGTTAGTTTAATTTTAGCAACTCTTACAACATTTTTTACAGATATTAAATATTTGTATGGTGTTCTTATAATGCTATTATCTTTTATGACTCCATTATTTTATCCTATTGAAATTATTCCTGCTGAATTCCGTTTAGCATTTGATTTAAATCCTCTTTATGCAGGAGTAGCTAGTTTTAGGGCTATAATTTTAGATGGAACTTTTCCTCCTACAGAACCATTATTATATTTAATAATTACATCTATTTTATCATTAATTATAGGAGTATTTGTATTTTATAAATATCAGGACAAATTTGTCCTTAATATATAAATGGAGCTTTAAACATGACTGTTCAACAAAGATATCCAAATGAAATTTATCAAGAAGTAAATGATGATAAACATAGCAAATGGACTAATTTAGACAATATTAAATTAGATGATTGGGAATCTTTAGCATTTAACGAATTAACTGATGAAAAAAATATTCCTGCTCCAATTTATGCCAAATTTAACTTTAATATACCTGAAGATGCTAAAATAGAGAATATTATTGTAGAACATGATTACCATAAAGATACATCTCAAGATACTATTGAAATAGAACCTCCTTTAATAAAAATATCTACAAAAAACAAAGAATTAAAACAAGAATCTCATCTTGATGCTGGAATTTTCCCAATGGAAAGAGCATTATCTTTCATACCTGAGGATATAAGTCCTATTGACATTAATAATTCAGAATTTTTAGTAGAAATTACTTTTCCTGAAAATCAGAAAAACAATGAAGGTTTTTTATTTTTTGATTTTATTAGAATTAAAATTCAGTACGAATCTCAAAGATATGTTTTAAGTTGCGGAGAAACTAGTGATTATTTTCCACATGAAGATAATGCACTAAATAAAGCTGTTAATGAAACTTTTAAATATAGTTTATACTTTAGAAATGTAAATAATATTTCTGATAAAAAGCAATCTATTAAAATTCATGTAAGCGAAGGTATGGAAGTTGAAAAATATTATTTCAAGTCAAGCAAATTAAACAAAATAGAAGACAAGGAATATGATACTGGTGAAGAAGATGAGTTTGATAGTGAAAATTTGATTTGGTATCCTTCTTTTATGGGGAAAGGCGTATCTAGACTTAGAATTGTTTTTAAATCCACAACTCCTGGTTGTAAAAAAATATATGCTTTTAATGAAAGCGCAGGAATAACACCAAATTTTTATATAAATGTTCATCCAGAAGGTTATGAATCTACTCTTAGTAAATTTGAAGAAACACAAAGTAAATGGAGTGATGAACTAGAAGATGATGAAGATTATGTTTTAATGAATCAGGAATTAGCTATTAAAGTAGAAGATGTTTCTATGGAGTTTGAAATAGCTCAAGAAAGAGTTGATAATTTAAAAGAATATGTCATAAAAGGACTTAAAAGAGAATTAAAACCAAAAGAACATTTCAAAGCTTTAAATAATGTATCATTCTCAATTAATAAAGGGGAAAGAGTCGGTATCATTGGATTTAATGGAGCAGGCAAAAGTACTCTTTTAAAAATATTAGCAGGTGTTTTAAAACCAACAAAAGGCGAAATTTATAAAAAAGGAAAAATAGCTCCTCTTTTAGAGCTTGGTGCTGGATTTGATCACAATTATAATGGTAGAGAAAATATATTTTTAAATGGAGCTATTTTAGGATATTCTAAAGAATTTTTAGAAAGCAAATACGATGAAATTGTTGAATTTTCAGAATTAGAAGATTTTATTGAAGTTCCTATTAAAAACTATTCTTCTGGTATGAATGCTAAATTAGGATTTTCAGTAGCTACTATTGTAGAACCTGAAATATTAATTTTAGATGAAGTATTATCTGTTGGAGATGTAAGATTTCAAAAGAAAAGCGGAGATAAACTTAAACAAATGATGGGATCGGGAACTACAGTTTTACTTGTTTCACACTCTACTGCAAAAATTCGAGAACTTTGTAATAGAGTAATTTGGTTAGATAAAGGAAAACTTATAATGGATGGGGATGTTGATTATGTTTGTGA
>JAJDHW010000068.1 GCA_030266405.1 Methanobrevibacter sp. OttesenSCG-928-I08 | reverse complement strand
TAGGAATTTTTATAGATATATTATATAATTAAATCGTTGATTTTTTATTATTTTTAGTGATATAATGGATTATTTTGATAAATTAGAAAAAGATACTCAGGAATTATACAAAATAGCTAATGAAGCTAGGTCTAAAGGATTGGATGTGGAAACAGAAACAGAAATTCCTTTAGCAAAGGATTTAGCTGAAAGAGTTGATGGGTTAGTTGGGCCTAAAGGAATTTCTAAGAGAATCAAAGAATTAGAGAATGATTTAACTCGTGAAGAAGTTGCTTTTGAAATAGCTGCTGAAATTGCAGCAAATAAATTTGAATCAGAAGACATGGAAGATTTAAATCAAGAACAACGTGCAGATCAAGGTCTTAGAACAGCTTTAGCTATTTTAACAGAAGGAGTTGTAGCAGCACCGCTTGAAGGAATATCTAAAGTACAAATAAAAAAGAACTTTGATTCAACAGACTATTTAGCTGTTTATTTTGCTGGACCTATTAGAAGTGCTGGAGGTACTGCAGCTGCACTAGCTGTTTTGATTGGAGATAAAATTAAAGAAGCTATTAATTTAAGTGAATATAAACCTATTGATGAAGAAATAGAACGTTATGTTGAAGAAGTTGAGCTTTATGAATCTGAAGTCACTAATCTTCAATATTCTCCAACACCTGAAGAAGTAAGACTAGCTGCTCGTAATATTCCAGTAGAAGTTTCAGGAGAACCTACAGATCAAGTTGAAGTTTCTCATAGAGATTTAGAAAGAGTTGAAACAAATAATATTAGGGGAGGAGCTCTTTTAGCTATGGTTGAAGGTGTTATTCAAAAATCTAAGAAAATCTCTAAAATCGCAAAAAATCTAAATTTAAATAGCTGGGATTGGCTTGAAGAATATTTTAAACCTTCAGAATCTGATAAAAAGGAAGAAAATGATGAAAATAAAGAAGAAATTAAGGAAGAGCCAAAATATATTCAAGACATTATTGGTGGAAGGCCAGTTTTAGGATATCCTTCTGAGAAAGGAGGTTTTCGTCTAAGGTATGGGCGTTCTCGAAATACTGGACTTGCAGCCATGGGTGTAAATCCTGCTACAATGACACTTTTGGAATTTATAGCAGTAGGAACTCAACTTAAGATTGAAAAACCAGGAAAAGGAAATTGTGTAGTTCCTGTTGATTCAATTGACGGCCCTATTGTTAAATTGAAAAATGGAGATGTTCTTAAAATAAAAACATCAAAAGAAGCTAAGCAAATTAAGGGTAAAATAGCTGAAATTTTGTTTTTAGGTGATATGTTAGTTGCATTTGGAGAATTTTTAAGAAATAATCAAACTTTATTAGAATCTGCTTGGTGTGAAGAATGGTGGATAGAAACACTAAAAAATAGTGATAACTTTAATGAAGAAGAGGCTAGCCTTGATTTAAACAAATTAGAACATGATTATATTTCAGCTAAAGATGCTTTTAAATTATCTGAAGAATATAATATTCCATTACACCCAGAATATACTTATTGTTATAATGATGTTTCAATTGATGATTTAAATTCTTTAATAGAATTAATTCTCAAATCTAAAGATAATTTTGATGATGATAATGGCTTGGCCATGGATTTAAATTATTCTAAACGTGTTTTGGAAATCATTGGTGTCCCACATGTTGTAAAGGATAATAAAATTATTTTAACTCCTGATCATGCATATGCCTTAATTACAACTTTAAAAGGTAAATTATCAAATAAAGATACTGTTATTGAAGCTTTAAATGAGATTTCTGATATTCAAATTAAAGATAAAGCACCTGTTTATATTGGTACTCGTGTTGGAAGGCCTGAAAAATCTAAAGAAAGATTAATGCGTCCAGCACCTCATGTATTATTCCCTATAGGGACTGCAGGAGGTAGTAGAAGATTAGTAGCCACTGCTGCTAAAAAAGGCAATCTTAAAGTAGAAATAGCTAGAAGGTTATGTACTAGCTGTAAATTAAGTTCTTTTGGATCAATTTGCCCTCATTGTGGAGCACCTACTACTGTTGGCCCTCCTGGTGAGAAAACTATTAATCTTTCTCAAATGCTCAAAAAAGCTTCAGATAATGTGGGGGTTAGAAGAGTTGATGAAATAAAAGGGGTTGTAGGGATGATTTCAGAATCAAAACTACCAGAACCTCTTGAAAAAGGGGTTTTAAGGGCTAAAAATGAAGTTTTTACTTTTAAAGATGCTACTATAAGACATGATTCTACAGATTTGCCTTTAACTCATTTCATTCCTAAAGAAATTGGAGTAAGTGTTGAAAAATTAACTGAAATGGGATATACTAATGATTGTTATGGTAAACCTATTGAAAATGAAAATCAGATAATTGAATTAAAAGTTCAAGATGTTGTTGTATCTGTTAATTGTGGGGAATATTTAGTTAAAGTAGCTAATTTTGTGGATGATTTGCTTGTTAAATATTATGAAATGCCTAGTTTTTATAATGTAGGAGAAAAATCAGATTTAATCGGCCATTTAATTGCAGGTCTTGCACCACATACATCTGCTGGTGTTTTAGGTAGAATTGTTGGATTTACAAATGCTTTAGCTTGTTATGCTCATCCATATTTTCATTCTGCTAAACGTAGAAATTGTGATAGTGATGAAGATGCTATTATGCTTCTTTTAGATGCCTTAATAAACTTTTCAAAATCATATCTTCCAAATACTCGTGGAGGAAGTATGGATGCTCCTTTAGTTTTATCTTCAAGGATAGATCCAGAAGAAATTGATGATGAATCTCATAATATTGATGTTATGGAAAAATTCCCCTTAGAATTTTATGAAAAAACTAAAGATCCATTAAAACCTTCTGATGTTCTAGATTTAGTTGATAATGTTGAAAAACACTTAGGAAAACCATCTCAATATGAAGGGTTGATGTTTTCACATAATACTTCTAATATTCATGCGGGGCCTAATATTTGTTTATATAAAACTTTACCTTCAATGAAAGAAAAAGTTGAGTCCCAAATATCTCTTGCAGAAATTATTAGGGCGGTTGATCAACGTAGTGTTGTTGAAGGAGTATTATCTTCTCATTTTTTACCGGATATTATGGGTAATGTACGTGCATTTTCTAAACAGAAAGTTAGATGTACTAAATGTAATAGTAAATATCGCCGTATGCCTTTATCAGGTAAATGTAAATGTGGAGGAAACTTAATTCTTAGTGTATCTAAAGGATCTGTAACTAAATACTTAGATATTTCACAAGAATTGGTTAATAGATATCCTGTTTCACATTATTTAACTCAACGTTTAGAAATACAAGAATTTGGAATTAATTCACTTTTTGAAAGCGATAAATCTAAACAGAGTTCTTTAGATGTATTCTTTTAAAATATATTCGTATAAATACGAACTAATTTTATACTACTTTTTACATAATAAAAATGCTAAAACTAATAAATTATAATCAATAAAAATTGGGAGAAAAATCATGGATAAACGAGAGAATGTTGTTAAAAACTTGTCTGGTGATGTAAAAATTTCAGTTAAAAAAAATAATGGAATTGTAGAAAGATTCAGCTATGAAAAATTATTAAAATCTTTAGTAATGGTCGAAGCTCCTTTCTTTGAATCAGATAAAATTATTGCAAATGTTGTATCATCATTACATGATGGTATTTCAACAAAAGAAATTAAAAAAATTGTATACGAGAATTTACAAGATATTGATGACGAAATAGCTAATAAATACTTAGCTAGTACCTCACTTAAGGTACGAACTTCCAGAGATACTATAGAACCTTTTGACTTATCTAGAATTGCAAATACTCTTGTTGAAGAAACTGGAGCATCTCAAGAAACTGCTTTTAAAATAGCTTCTGATGTGTGGAAAGAACTTAAAAAACTTAATGTAGATTATTTAACCGCTCCTATGATTAGGGAAATGGTTAATACAAAATTAGTTGAGTTTGGATTAGAAGATTTAAGAAGCAGATATACTCGTTTAGGAATTCCTGTTTATAATATAACTTCTTTAATAGAAAATGGAAGTAGAGATAATGCAAATATGATTCATAATCCTGAAAGTATTCATAAATATGTTGCAGATGAAGCATTAAAACAATATGCTCTTTTACAAATGCTTCCATCTCATTTAGCTGATGCTCATATGTCTGGAGATGTTCATATACATGATTTAGAATTCTTTGCAGGTAGGCCATTAAACTGTATGCAACATGATATTAGGACATTTATTAAATATGGTCTTAAAGTAGATGGAACTGGGGATCATACTTCTGTAGCTGGAGCTCCTAATCATATGGAAACTTTAATGAACCATACTGGGGAAATAATGCTTGCAGCACAACAAAATATGTCTGGGGGACAAGGTATGTCTCTTTGGAATGTATTTGTTGCACCATTTGCAAGAGGTAGGACTTATGATGAAATTAAACAGTCTGTTCAAATGCTTGTTTATAACTTAAACATGGCATATGCAGCTAGAGGTTCACAAGTTCCATTTACAAGTATGGGGTTAGAATTTGGAGTACCTGATTTCTTAAAAGATGTTACTGCATATGGGCCTAAAGGACAAGCAGTTGGAACTTATGGGGACTTTGAAGAAGAAACAAGATTAATTCAAAGAGCTTTTACAGAAACATTGTTAGCTGGAGATAAAGAAGGCAAACCTCATCTTTTCCCTAATACTATTTACACTCTTCGTAAAGAAACATTAAAAGGAGATTATGATGATGATTTATATTTAACACATGAATTGTCTGCTAAATATGGATCTTCTTATTTTGTAAACATGTTACCTAAATATAGAGGTAAAATGGCTAATTATATGGGATGTAGAACTTGTTTGCAAGATACTTGGACTGGTGGATGGGATGAAGACTGTTTAAGAACAGGGAATCTTGCTTATGTTACTTTAAATTTACCTAGAATTGGCTATCAATCTAATGACGAATCTCAAGTATTTGAATACTTAGATGAATACATGGATTTAGCTGTTGAAACTTTAATGATTAGAAGAGAACAAGGCTTAAAATGTTTAGATGATTTTAAAATTTTACCATTCCTTGATCAAGATGTTGAAGGAGATACTTATTATAGAATCAGAAACTCAACATTATCTTTTGGTTTTGTAGGAATTAATGAAATGTTACTTTCATTATTTGGAGAAGGAATTGATAATCCTGATGCAAATAAGTTTGGTATTAAATGTTTAGAATATATGAATGATAGAACAAAACAACTTAAAGAAGAAACAGGTTTAAGATGGACTGTTCTTCAAACTCCTGCTGAATCTACAGCATATAGATTTGCTACATTAGATAAAGAAGCATTTGGAGATAAAGCTATTGTTCAAGGCGAAGGTAATGCTAATTATTATACTAATTCTTCACATGTACCAGTAAACTCAGATATTTCATTAGTTGATAAAATTAAAATAGAAGAACCTTACCATAAATTAACTCCTGGAGGACATATATTCCATGCATTTATGGGAGAATCTTATTCTGATCCTGAATCTTTAATGAGTCTTACTAATAAGATGGCTACAAAATCAGATATTGGTTTCTGGGCATACAGCTCTGCATTAAGTTTTTGTATTAAATGTAAAACTTTAATGAAAGGATTAAATAATCAATGTCCTACTTGTGGTGAAAAAGACGATGTTGAATGGTATGATAGGATAACTGGTTATGTACAACAAGTTGGTCGTGCTAAATCTGCATCTGGTGGATGGAATGCAGGAAAACGTCAAGAATTAGTAGATAGACGTAGATATGAAGATAATTAATTTTATCTTT
>JAJDHW010000067.1 GCA_030266405.1 Methanobrevibacter sp. OttesenSCG-928-I08 | reverse complement strand
ATTATACTATTATTAATATTTAGGTGAGTAAATGGGGAATATTTTTGACAATTTAGAAGGAGAAGTATCAGTTTTTAATGATAAAAAACCTTTAGATCATAGATTTCTACCTGAAAAGTTACCACACAGAGATGAACAAATAACACAAATAGCTAAATACTGGATTGAAGCTTTAAACAATGTTACTCCATCAGATGTTACAATTTACGGTAAAACAGGTACAGGAAAAACGGCAGCAGCAAAATTTGCAAGAGAACAACTACATGAAGCAGCACAAAATAAAGATGTTTTTATTAGAGTTGAATATATTAGATGTACTGATTATACAACTGAATATCAAGTTATAGCTCAACTTTGCCAAAAACTTGGAAGAGATGTTCCTCATAGAGGTTGGACAAAGGGCGAAGTAATTAATACTTTTAGGGAAATTTTTAAGAAAAATGCTTTTGGTAAGAAACTTATTTTAATTGTTATTTTAGATGAAGTTGATATTTTACTTGAAAAGGATGGAGATGGTATTTTATATACTTTAACACGTACTCCTAATGTTTCTATTTTATCTATTAGTAATTATGTTGATTTTAAAAAATTCATTAAACCAAGAGTTATGAGTAGTTTAAGAGATAAAGAAATTGTTTTCCCACCATATGGTGCAGATCAACTTGCAGATATTTTACAAGAACGTGCAGAATTATCTTTCAAAGAAAATACTTTAAATGGTGATGTTATTCCTTTATGTTCAGCAATGGCAGCTAAAGAAGAAGGAGATGCAAGATATGCTTTAGATCTTTTAAGAACTGCTGGTGAAATAGCTGATGAGAATCAATCTGAAAAAATATTCGGTGAATATGTTAGAACAGCTAAAGATAAAATTGAACATAATAAGGTAACTGATATCATTTTAACTCTTCCAACTCAACAGCAAAGAGTTTTAGAAGCATTACTCAGACTTACACAATCTGATGAGGAAATAACTTCTGGAAAATTATATGATATGTATAAAAATATTTCAAAAGGAGATTCAGTTACTTATAGAAGAATTTTTGATTTTATAAATGAACTTGAAATGCTTGGTATTATTTCTACAAACACTATTTCTCGTGGCCGTGGAAAAGGAAGAACTAATATAATTGCTTTACAATGTGATACTGATCTTTTAGAAACTACTCTAGATTCTGTCTAGATTAAAAATAATTATTTAATTAAAGTTTTTAATATAGCCATTCTTACAGGAACAGCATTAAAAGCCTGTTCAAAATATTTATTATATTTAGTATCATCTACATCTTGATTTATTTCATCAATCCTAGGTAAAGGATGCATAACTATAAGATCTTTTCCTTCAATAAGATCTTTATCAACAATATAAGCACCTTTAACTTTTAAATATTCTTCAATATCTCCAAAACGCTCTTTTTGAATTCTTGTAATATATAAAACATCTACTTTATCAACAATATTTTTTAAATTATCTTCTTCAAAATATGTTATATTATTTTTTTCAAGGTCATGTAGTATTTCTTTAGGCATTTTTAACTCATCAGGAGATACAAAATACATTTCAACATCATATAAACCTAATGCATATGCAAGTGAATGTACTGTACGGCCATATTTTAAATCACCAATTAAAGCTATTTTTAAAGAGTCTATTTTACCAAATTCTTTTTTAATTGTATATAAATCAAGTAAAGTTTGAGTTGGGTGCTGCCCTGCACCATCACCTGCATTAATTACAGGTACATTAACAATATCAGATATAAATTTAGAAACACCTTCTAAATCATGACGAATAACAAGTCCATCACAATAAGCTTCAAACATTTTTGCTGTATCAGCTATACTTTCACCTTTAGAAACAGAACTTGTTATACTATTTTCAAAACCAATACAGTCTCCACCAAGACGTTTCATACTTGTTTCAAAAGATAATTTTGTCCTTGTTGATGGTTCAAAAAACATCATACCTAAAATTTTTCCATTTAAAGCATTAGATGTATCTTCAGATTTAGCTATTTTTTCAAGTGTATTAGCTTCTTCAAGAATATAATCAATTTCTTCTTTTTTTAAATCTTTTATAGAAATTATATCTGTTAAATCTAAAATATTATCAACTCTTAATTTATTTTTTTAAATAATCCGTTCTATTGGAACTACAAGAATATCTTTTGCACCTGCATTTCTTAAATCATTAACAAGCTTAAAAACTTCATCTTCATCAACTACTGCTTGAATAGCTACGGTTTTTTCTTCAGATAATACTTCAGAAATTGTTGGCCCAGTCATAGCTGGCATAACTTTTTTAACATTATCTAAATCAACATCTTTAACATTCATCATTACAAGTTTTTTTCTATCAGCATCTATTACTCCACCAATACTTGTACTGATTGCATCTATTAATGTTTTTTTATTTAAATAGCTATTTTTATTTGCAATTAGTTTTATAGAGCTTTCTAAAATCTCATCTATAACTTTAAGATGATTCATTTTAAGTGTTGTTCCAGTACTTGTTAAATCAGTTATTAAATCACTAACTCCTATAAACGGAGCTACTTCTGTTGATCCACTTAATTTAACAATTTTTAGATTTAAATTATTTTTCTGTAAATATTTTTGAGTTAAATTAGGAAATTCACTTGCAATAATCATTTCATTTGTAATATCTTCTATAGAATTAATATTTGAATCTTCAGGAGAAGCTAAAACTAGTTTTGTTTGACCAAAGTTTAAATCTATGAGTATTTCTACATCAGATCCAGATTCTTCAATTAAATCAAATCCAGTTATTCCCATATCAACAACACCATCTGCAACAAACTCTGGAATATCTGATGCACGAGCAAACATTACGTCTATATCTTTGTTATATGTTTTTGAAAATAATTTTCTATTAGTATTATCTTTTAATCCAAGACCAGCTTTTTCTAATATGTCTATGGAAGGATCACTAATTCTTCCTTTAGAAGGAACAGCAATTTTAATTTTCATATTATCTTCCTTATAATAAAATAGTTTTAAGAACAGTCCATACAATAATCTTTGTCTTTATTGGTTTTGAATCTTTTTCCACATTTTTTACAAGTTTTTTCAACTAATGTGGTTTTATTATCCATAATATCTAAAGAACAAGGACATTTCCAACCCATTTTTCCTTTTAAAGCAGCTTCAAATGCTTTATCTTCATCAATTTCTCTGTTAACCATATTAAGATTTATTTATGATTTAATATAGTAATATAATTTTCTAATTATATTTTTTAAAATTTTACTTATTTTATAGTTTATAATATATTTTTTCCCATAATAAAATAATTGATTATATATTTATTACCTAAAGATTTTTTTAAGTAATTTTTTTATTCTACTTTTTAAAACAATAGCTATTTAGAAGAAATATTTAAATATAAAGTGATAAAAAACAATAACTACTTAATGGTATTTTTATATAAGAAAATTACTTTTAAGTATTTATATAAAAAAATTTCGGAGTGATTATTAATGTCAAATATACCAAAGGCTCCTATTGGGAGAATTATGAAAGAAGCTGGTGCTGAAAGAATTAGTGAAGATGCTAAAGATGAATTAACTAACTATCTTGAAGAAGTAGCTACAAATGTTACTGTCGAAGCTAAAAAAGCAGCAGAGTTTGCTAAACGTAAAACTATTAAAGCTGATGATATTAAATTAGCTATTAAAAACTTATAGTATAAATTTTATTATTTTAGCTATTTTTTTAAATAGCTAAATAACCCTACTTTTATTTTTAAAATATTTTTTTACACTTGAAATACACCTTTAAATTTTTGAATTTCCTAAATATATTTAAACCTTAAAAAATAAACTATCTTTAATATAAGAATTTAAATTTATTTTATATCAAATTATTATTAAATTAATTTATTTTACAATAAGTACACTTAAGGTGTTTCAATGAATATTTTTGAAAAATCACAAGCTATTAAAAATCAAGAACTCAAAGCTAAGGATAATTTAGACAATTTTATTAAGATAATTGATGATAATAATGAATCTATCAATGCTTTTTTAGAAATTAATAAAGAGGCTGCAACTCTTAAAGCAGAAGAAATTGATAAAAAAATTCAAAATGGAGAAAAAACTGGTTCTCTTGCTGGTTTAGTTTTTGGAATTAAAGCTAATATCAGTGTTGAAGATTTTATTATTTCAGGAGCTTCTAAAACACTTGATAATTATCAAGGTAGTTTCAATGCCACAATAGTTGATAAAATTATAGAAGAAGATGGAATTATACTTGGAATGACTAATTTAGATGAATTTGCAGCTGGTAATTCAACAGAATCCTCTTTTTATGGACCTACAAATAACCCTGCAGCTCCTGGTAGAATTCCAGGTGGATCTAGTGGTGGTGGCGCTGCAGCTATTGCTGCTGAAATGTGTGATATAAGTATTTGTTCAGATACTGGTGGGTCTGTTAGAAACCCTGCATCTCATTGTGGTGTTATAGGATTTAAACCTACTTATGGAGCAATTTCAAGACAAGGATTACTTGATTTATCAATGAGTTTAGATCAAATTGGTCCAATGGCAAATGATAGTACAGGAATAGCTATGGCATTAGATACAATTGTTGCTCATGATGCAACAGAATGTACAAGTATTGATTGGACTAATAAACCTAATTTTACAAAAGCAGCTCTTGAAGTAAAAGAAATGGAAAATCCTTTTGAAGGAGTAACAATAGCTGTTTGTGATGAATTTAAAAACGTTACAGATGATAAAATCAATGAAATAGTTGATAAAAAAATTGATCAATTATCCTCTTTAGGTGCTAATGTTATTAATTTATCTTTTAATCATATTGATTTATGTTTACCAACATTTTACTTAATTAATTATGTTGAATTCTTCTCAGCTACTAGAAAGTATGATGGAAGAAAATATGGTCATAAAGTTGAAGATGTTTGTGGAGATGAAGTTTTAAGAAGAATTGAACTAGGTTCTTATATTTCTCAAAAAGAATTCAGTGGAAAATATTATAAAAAAGCGTTACAAGCAAGATCTTTAATTAAAAATGAGATTAATTCTTTATTTAAAGACGCTGACCTTGTTATGGGCCCAACAGTTCCAAAACTTCCTCATAAAATCGGTGATAAATTAGAAACAATGGAAATTTATGCATACGATACATTAACTGTTATTGCTAATTTAGCTGGTATTCCTGCAGGTAGTATTAAAGCAGGAGAAGTAGATGGTATTCCAGTTGGATTACAAATTCAAGCTAAAGCATTTGAAGATGAAAAAATAATTAAGGCATTTTCAGCTATTGAAGAGCTTTAAATATTTAATTATTAAATTTATTTAAAATAAAAGGTGAAATTATTTTTAAACTTAATAAAATTTTATTAATAGTATTGCCTCTTATTTTTTTATCAATTGGAGCAAGTTTTGCAGCTGATTTAAATCAAGAAAATGAATTTTTATCATCTGAAAATAATTATAATGATTCAATAGAAAGCAGCAGTATATCTTTAAATAATACAGAATCTTTTCAAACAAACATATTAGAAGATTCTTCTAAAATAAACACGGTTATTAATTCTAATAACCTCATAAAACACTATAAAAATAATTCACAATTTCAAATTGAGCTTAAAGATACTAATGGGTTACCTTTAGCTAATATGACTATTTTTTTCACAATACAAGGAACTACTTATTCTAAAAACACCACTGAAAATGGAATAGCTATATTAAATATTAATTTAGGCCCAGGTAATTATAATATTATTTCTTCCTTTAGAGGAAATGATAATTACAATTCTTATTCTGTAAATAATACAATATCTGTTTTATCTCTTATTGAAGGTAATGATCTTTTTAAGTATTATAAAA
>JAJDHW010000066.1 GCA_030266405.1 Methanobrevibacter sp. OttesenSCG-928-I08 | reverse complement strand
TATTTTAAATCTTGAAAATAACAAGGACATATCAACTAAAAGTAATGGAGATCCAATCCCTACTGCTGAATTTAGTCCAGATTATCAGGATGTTTTTATAGAAACTTTTTTTAACTTCAATGTTTCATTTACAAATACTGGGACTGAAACAGGATATGGCCCTGCTTATCAAATAATTGCTCCTAAAGGAGTAAATATTCTTGCAGGATCTTATATAGGATTATATTCTGATTTAAATAAAGTAGGAACATTCACTAGGGAAAATAACTATGAACTCTATGACCCAATGATTAATCAAACAGTCAAATTAAATGTTAATTATGAAAATTTTACTTTATATACTATTAAATATCCATTAGGTAGTTTTCCACCTGGAGCTGTATCTGCAGACATGGAATTTTTAGCATATTTAAGTTCAAACGTAACACTTGGAAAAAATTTAGAAATAACAGCTATTCCTTGGTTTGTATTAGGGAAAAGTGATTCTGTAGATGATATTGATGATTCTCCTATTAAAGGAGATGATGCTAAGAAAATAGTAAATCCAATTATAATAAAAGTAATAAAAGAAGCTGACTTACATGAACATGAAACTGCAACTGGTGTGAATTATCCTTTTTATTATGAAGTAATAATAGAAGTTGCACCTGGTGTAAAACTAAGTGATATAGAAATTAATGATATGCTACCTGATGAAATAAGATATATTGGAAATTTTACAGTAATAAGTCCTAATGGATTAATTAAAGATAAAGATTATTTTTTAAATGAACCTGACCTCTCAAATAATGGGGGAAATTTATATGTTAAATTTAATACAACAATAACTGGAACTGGTGAAAGAGATCTTGTAGTTAGATATAAGGTTTATGCACCTGAATTTTATACAGAAAATGGGATTAACACAACTCCTATTATTGGATATGATGGGCAAGGAAAAACTGCTGAAAATTATGTAGAAGTAAATGGTACAGTTAAAGTTATTGAAACAGATGAAGAATTTGTAGTTTCTGGTAATGATACACAAATAGTAAGATTATTATCACTAGCTATTCAAAAAACAACTAATTATGGGGAAAATGAATTTGTAGTACCTGGAGATAAAATTGATTATACAATTGATTTTCAGGTTTCTGATTATTTTGCAATGACTAATTTTATTTTAGAAGATGTTTTAGGAAATGTTCATATTATTGGAGAAGGACAGCTACTTGATTATAGTATTAATGTAAGTTTTAATTATAAAGGTAATGATTATACCTTTAATTTATCAGATACAAGATTTGTTAGTATATTAACAGAAAATAACTTAACTTATATGACTTTCAATATTAGTAAAATTTTACTTGAATTAAATTTTAATAACTTAACTGGAGGTTTATATGATAATTTAACAGGAGAGAATACAAACAATGCAGGTGCAGCTAGTGGATATATTAAATTTGTAACAATTGTTAATAGTAAATTTCACTCTCAAGATGCTACTAAAGAATATTTATTAATTAACAAAGTTAATGGAACTGCATTAAATTTAAATGGTAATCAAAATGTAATAGATAGTAGCCATACACAATTAAGATTCCCTGATGTAACTTTAATTAAAGAAGTATATGCAGTTAATGGAGAAAGAGTAGAGGATATTTCCTATGTTTCTGTATCAGCAGGAGATAATGTTACATTTTTACTAAATTTTATAGTACCTACCGGAACAACTGATTATATAAATTTAACTGATATTTTACCTAATCATTTATTTACAAATCAAATAAATTTACATGGTTCTGTAAATCAAATGGATGGAATAATCCCTACTACAGGTTTTTGGGCTTATTTAAATAATAATAGATTATATGATACTAATGGAAATGAGGTGATTGCTACTGTTTCAGTAAATGGAGTTTTTGTTACATTTTATTTTAATAATACTCGTGAAAAGGCAGGATCCGATAAATTTAGAAATATAACTATTCTTTTTACTTTAACACTTTCGGATTATAAATTTGAAGATCAAGTTACATTATCTAATCGAGCTATTGTAGAATGGAGTTTCACAGATAATAGCTATTTAGACACACAATCTGCTGCATTTTTAGTAATTAATCAACCAGACTTAACAATAACTAAAGATGTTAATGTAAGTATAATTGAAAATCAAACAAAAGCAGGATATAGCATTACTATTGTTAATTCTGGACATGGAAATGCTTATAATGTTATAATAACTGATGATTTTAAAGAAAAATATGGAAGTTTAGGTTCTATTAATGATGTTTATATTATATGGGGTAATGGAACTAGATATAACTTAAATGATACTGAAATATCAAATTTATTTGATACTAGAAGTGGATTTAATATAGGATGCTTATATGGTGTATCTGAAGAAGGTGTTCATAATCCTAGAAACTTCACATTATATTATACTGTTATTTATAATGCAGAAGCAGTTCCAAATCAAATAATAAAAAATACTGCATCTATAAAAGAATTTTACTCAACACCAACAAGTACAAATAATTATGTAGATATTCCTGAAAACTATAAAGATGATGCTCAAGTTAAAGCAGATACTTTAAGTTTTACAAAAGAATATTGGAAATCTAATAAAACTGGAAATAAAGAGATTACTATTGGGGAAACTGGAATTTTTAATTTAACAATTACTTTACCTCAGCTAATAACAGAAGATTTAACTATTAAAGATACTCTTCCAGCAGGTTTAGAATATATAGGATATAAAATAGTTTCAAATATAGGGGCAATTACAAATCCAACTGTTACTCCAAATGGACAAGAAATTACTTTTAAATTTTCAAATAGTCTCATAGCTTTATCTGATGTAAATAATACTTTTACTCTTCTTTTATACTTTAGAGTAGTAGATAATCAAGTTAACAATCCATCTCATAAACATAATCAAAAAATAAACACTGCAGACTTATCATGGAAAGATGGTTCTTCAATAAGAAAAACAGCTAATGTTAATATTTATGAACCAGATTTAGAAATTATTAAAAAATTTGACAAAGAAAATATTACTGGTGGTGAAAATACTACAGTAACAATTGATATAAAAAATATTGGGGAGTATACTGCTTACAATATTACTGTAATTGATGATTTAAGAGAATTTTTAAATAATGGTTTTGTATATGTATCAAATTCTTTAAATGCACCAGGAAGTATAAGCTCAGAATTTAATGGTACTCATATTATTGTTAAATACAATAGTCTTTCACCTACTGCAAATAGTAAAATTACATTTAATTTAACAAGTAATGAAATTGTTGTTGGTATATTATATAATAACACAGTATATGTTAATTATACATCTTTACCTATAGATAACACAAATAATGAAATTAGGACTTATTTAAACTCAAGTACAGCTTTACTAAATAGTGAAGGTGGAAATTTAACTAAAATTATTATTAGCTCTGATAACGTAACTATTGGAGATAAGATTGTTTATAATATAAATGTTACTTTGCCAATGGGAATATATGATAATTTAATAATTACAGATTATTTCCCAGAAGGATTTTCTTTTGATGGATTTACAAATACAGCAGCAGAAAATATTGATTTTGGTAATTTTGTTTACACTGTTTTATCAAACTCTATAACTTTTAAATTTGAAGGAGAAACAAAAGTTCATTCTAATACTGGAAATAGTTTTATTTTTACTCTTACTTTTACAGTATCAAATCATAGCTCTAATAAAAAAGGTAATTTAAAAACTAATATTGTTAATATGACTTGGGATGAATTAAATAAAAATTTCACAGATAGTGCAATAGCTACTATTGTAGAACCAGATATATTGATTACTAAGTCTTTTAGTAAAGATAATATTACTGGTGGTGATACTTTTAATATGACTATTGTTATAGAGAATATTGGAGATTCTACTGCTTTTAATATTACTGTAATTGATGATTTAAATCAATTTTTAGGTAAAGGGTTTAAAATTGATCATATAATAGCTGGAGGTAGTGTTTATAATAATATAAATCTTAATATTTTAACTGTTTATTATAATAGTCTTGCTGCTGGTGCTAACTATACTATTACAGTAGTTTTAAGTACTTATGATATTGTTATTGGTACAGTTTATAATAATACTGCATATGTAAATTACACTTCTCTTCCAACAGGCCCTATTTATAGGGATTATGAAAATAATAGTAATATTGTTTATCTAAATACTTATGAAGGCAGTATATCTAAATTCATTGTAAAAAGTAGTAATGTAACTATTGGTGAGGTTATTACTTATGAAATTCTTTTGAATTTACCTCAAGGTATTTATTATAATTTAACTATTAAAGATATTCTTCCTATTGGTTTTGAATACAATTCTGGAGAATATGTAATTGTTAATGATTCTCATGTTCGCTATATCTTTGATGATTTTAATATAACTATAAATAAATTAGATCACAGTATGAATGTTACTTTTACATTTAAAGGAATAGTTAATATTACTTCAAATAATGCAGTATTTTCTATTAAATTTAATGCAACTATTTTAAATCATCCTTCTAATTATAATCGTGCATTAAAAATAAATCATGTTGATGTAACTTGGGAAGATAGTAAAAAAACACATGAAGATAATGCAATAGCTAATATTGTTGAGCCTAAAGTAGTGATTAATAAGTCTTTTAGTAAAGATAATGTTACTGGTGGTGATACTTTTAATATGACTATTGTTATAGAGAATATCGGTGATTCTACTGCTTTTAATATTACTGTATTTGATAATTTAAGTGAATTTTTAACTAAAGGATTTAAAGTGGATTCAATTATTGCAGATGGTAGTGTTTATAGAAATATTGATTCTAATATGTTAAAAATTTATTATAATAGTCTTTCTATTGATGCTAGTTATACTATTACTGTTGTTTTAAGTAGTTATGATGTTATTATTGGTAAAGTTTATAATAATACTGCATATGTAAATTATACTTCTTTTCCAGTAGATGAAAATAGTAAAAAAAATGAAAGTAATAGTGGTATTGTTTATCTAAATACATATGAAGGTGATATATCTAAAATAATTGTAAATACTACAGTTAATAATGATAATAAACATGTGACTATTGGTGAGGTAATTACTTATGAAATTCTTTTGAATTTACCCCAAGGTGTTTATTATAATTTAACTATAAAAGATAAACTTCCTGGTGGTTTTAAATATAATTCTGGAGAATATGTAATTGTTAATGATTCTAATATAAGATTTAATTATGATGATTTTAATATATCAATTGATTCTTTAAATAATATTATTACTTTCAAATTTAAAGGAATAGTTAATATTACATCAAATAATGCTAAATTTTCTATTAAATTAAATGCAACAATTTTAAATGATCCTTCTAATATTAATGGTACTTTAAAAACTAACTATGTAAATATGACTTGGGAAGATAGTAAAAAAACACATGAAGATAATGTAATAGCTATTATTATAGAACCAGATATATCAATTAGTAAAAAAGTTAATACAAGTTCAGCTAATCATAATGATATTTTAGAATATGAGATTATTATTAAAAATAATGGTTCATCAACTGCTTTTAATATTAATTTAACTGATACACTTCCTGATGGTTTAATTTTTATTGAAGGTGAAATAATAAATCCTAAAGATGGATGGAATTATTTCTATAATGAAACTTCAAGAATATTAACAATTACAGGAGATAATTTAACTATAAATTCAAATATTACATTTGTCTTTAAAGTAAAAGTTGACCCAAGTAATATAGATATACTTGGTAAAAATATAACTAATGTGGGAAGTGTCATATTTAGTTCAATTAATGGAACAGAAAATAGGACTTATCCTCCTAAGAGTGCAAATGCTACAACCTATATTTATTTATCTGATATTGTAGTTACAAAGAAAAACATTACTGAAATAATTGCTGGAGAAAATGTCACTTATTTAATTA
>JAJDHW010000065.1 GCA_030266405.1 Methanobrevibacter sp. OttesenSCG-928-I08 | reverse complement strand
CATAATTCTAAAAAATCCTTTAAAAACAGAAATAAGATTTGGATTAGCATATCCAAATATATATAAAGTAGCTATGGCTTCATTAGGATTTCAATTATTATATAATTTAATTAATGAAAGAGAAGATACTTGGTGTGAGAGATTTACATATCCTAATAATAGAAGTATTGAATCAAATAGTCCTTTAAGAGATTTTGATATAATAGGTTTCTCTCTCCAATATGAACAAGATTATTTTAACCTTTTAGAAATTTTAAAATCAAGTCAAATTCCTCTTGAACGAAATGAACGAAATGAAAATCACCCATTAATCATAGCAGGAGGCCCCTGTGCAAGTTCAAATCCTTTACCTATTTCAAAGTTTGTTGATTTGTTTATAGTAGGTGATGGAGAGTTAACTATAAACAATTTTTTAAATACTTATAAAAAATTAGACAATCCTAAGAAAAACTTAAAAGAGTTTTTAAATATTGAAGGAATATTTGTTTCAGAATATAATAATAAAACTAAATTATCAACAATAAATGATATGAATACTACCTATCATAATATTAATCCCTTGATTATAGAAACTGATGATGAGAACTACAAACCAGCATTTAATAATTCAATAATGTTAAATGTTTCTAGGGGTTGTACAAGAGGATGTAGATTTTGTATGTCAGGATATATGTATAGACCTATAAGAGAAACAAATCTAGAAAAATTATTTGAAATAGCTGAAATTTCCAGAAAAAATAGTGGATTTAATAAAATAACATTAATTGGTGCAGCAATAGGTGATTATAGTAAAATCAATGAATTGATAAAAGGTCTTAAAAATAGAAATTTTGAAGTATCTACACCATCACTTAGATTAGAATCTTTGAATGAAAAAACTATTAAGAATTTAAAAGAAAGTGGTCTTAAAACTTTAACAATAGCTCCTGAATCTATTTTTAAGTTAAGAAAAGTTATTAATAAAAATATTTCAGATGAAAAAATATTTGATGTTATTAAACAAGCTTTAAATGAAAACCTTAATATTAAATTATATTTTTTAATAGGACTTCCTGGTGAAACTGATAAAGATATAGAAAACTTAAAAGACTATATCAAAAAAATAAATAATTTAAATACTAAAAAATCTAGAAAAATCTCATTTAGTGTTAATCCTTTAATACCTAAACCACATACTCCATTGCAATGGGAAAAATATGATATTAAAAGTATTAAATCAAAAATTAAATATCTTAAAAAAGAACTTAAGAATGTAGATATCAAATTCGATAGTGCTAAAATGGGACTTATACAATATATATGCTCCTGTGGAGACTCTGATGCTGGAAATTTAATTGAAAAATCATTAAATGAAAAAGTTTCAATTAAAGAATGGGAAAATTTAATTCCAAATTATAATTTAAATAGTAAATTACCGTGGGATGTTATAGATGTTGGATTAAACAATGATTTTTTAAAAAAAGAATATGAAAAAATTATTAAAAAAGAAATTACTCCATGGTGTGTGGAAAATACTTGTTATAATTGTGGAGTTTGTAATTAAATTAATAATATGTTAATTTTTATAATAAAAATATAATATAATTAGTAGGTGAAATGATATGGTAAATCCAGCTTATAGAGTTCAATCAATTGAACTATCACAAATTAGAAAAATTTTTGAAATGGGTGATGAAAATTCTATTAATTTAGGAATAGGAGAACCTGATTTTGATGTTCCTGAAAACATTAAAATAGCTATGAAATCAGCTATTGACAATAATGATTCTCATTATACTCCAAATAAAGGATATTTAGATTTAAGAGAAGAAATAAGTAAAAAATTTAAAAATGAAAATAATATTAAAACAAACCCTGAAAATATAATAGTTACATCTGGTGCAAGTGAAGGGCTTTATTTATGTGCACAAGCATTATTTAATAAGAATGATGAAGTTATAATTCCTGATCCAGGATTTTTATCATATGAATCTTGTGTTAAATTATCTGAAGCTCAAGCTATTCCTCTTAAATGTAAAATGGAAAATAATTTTGAAATAAAAGCAGAAGATGTTAAGGAAATAATTAATAAAAATACAAAAGCTATTATTTTAAATTCTCCTTCAAACCCTACAGGTGCAGTAATGGATAAAGAAGATGTTAAAGCAATAGCTGACTTATCAACAGATTATGATTTTATGATAATTTCCGATGAAATTTATGAAAAAATTATTTATGATAAAAAACACTACTCTCCAGGAGAGTTTAGTGATAATGTAATTACAATAAATGGTTTTTCTAAAACATATGCAATGACAGGTCTTAGAATTGGATATCTTACAGGTAATAGTGAAATTATTGAAGAGCTATTAAAAGTTCACCAATACTGTGTTGCTTGTGCAAGTTCTGTTTCTCAAAGAGGAGCCGTTGAAGCATTAAAAGGAGAACAAACCACAGTAAATAATATGGTAAAAGAATTTGAAAAAAGACGTTCACTTATTGTTAATAGTTTAATTGATATGGGACATGAATGTGTTACCCCTCAAGGAGCTTTTTATGCATTTCCAAAAATTGAAAATTCTGATATATTTGTAGAAAAAGCTGCAAAATCTGGAGTTTTAACAGTCCCAGGAATAGCATTTGGAGAAAATGGAAAAGATTTTGTTCGAATGTCATATGCAAACTCATATGAAAATATAGAAAAAGCTATGGATATTTTAAAAACATTATAATTTTAAAATATCTTTTTAATATTAATTTTTAAATAAAAAATAAAGAACGCCGGGAACGGGATTTGAACCCGTGTGATCCAAGGGATCATCGGATTAGCAGTCCGACGCCGTACCAGGCTGGGCCATCCCGACATACCAAAAATAAAATACTATCCTTATTTTGTAATTAACTATTTATAAAGTTATTGAATTACTCTAATAAATAAAATTTATTTTTATAAAAATATTATCAAATGGCATGTTCAAGAGTGGACAAGACTCAAAAATATAAGTTATCTAGAAAAAACAACTCCATCCCGCTGTTCTACAAGCATTGGTTGTAAATAGTAGAGCTGCTCCCTTCCGGGCCTGACACATTCCTATAATAAAGATAATTTACCTTTACCCTCCAGTAAAAGTTTTATCACCATCAATCCTGCAGGACGAGACTTCTATGTTGATTTCCTAGGCTTATAATTCTCTTGAAAAGCCGCCTCTTGAACTTCGACTGCATCAGAGGGGGTGTATGCTTACAGAGGACCCCTAACCCTCCAGTCTAGCCAAAATAAATATATGTTTTAATATTATATAAAGTTTAGTAAAAAAAGAAAAATAGCTAATTTAAAAAAGAAATAGTATAATTTTAAAAAATAATAAAAATTAGGAAATAGCTTTTATAATATCTCCATCAGAAATTATTCCAATTAAATTACCATCATCAACAACAGGAAGTTGATTAATTATATCATCATTTGGGACACTATCTTTCATTACTTTAACAGCATCAGCTAGTGTTTTATCTGAGGTAATAGAAATTACATTTTTAACCATAACTGCATTTACAGGAGTACCTAATTCATATTTATCTAAAATTAAATTATGACCTAAATCAGTAGCAGTAATAATTCCTACCATATTCCCATCTTCCATAACAGGCATAGCACTAATTTTATTTTTCATTAGCTTTTCAAATGCAAAAACCACATCTTCATCGGATTCTACTGTTATTACATTAGTTTCCATTATATTTTTTATTTTTTCACTCAACATTATTCATTCCCCCATAATTTTCTATGATAAATGAAATCATGATATCGATTGTTTTGATAACATCAATATTTTCAATAAGTTTAGAATCATATTTTTCAGCTTGATCTATAATGTATTTTTGAGTTCTTCTAATAGATATGAAATTATCTAAATATAATTGAAGAGGCCTACTAGCCCACATTTCCCTACATCTAGAATAAAATCTTCCTTTATGCATTTCTTCATCAGGAACATTAAGAGTAAATAAAATTACATTTTCACGATCTACAAGTTCTTGTTTTATAATCCCCGGGACTAAATGAACTCCTTCTATTACAATACTTATTCCTTCTTTTAGTGCTCTTTCAATAACACCATCTATTCCTACACTGACTGTATCTACATGATTAATAAATCCTGCTAAAACCTTATCAAGATCTCCTGGAGGTAATACTCTCATACCCTTATATGCATTGAAACTTGATTCATGAATAACTGGGCTTAATTCTTTAGAAACAATTTTACGCATAACTTCTCGAATCATATCTGTACTAATCATTGTTTTAATACCTAAACGATTAGCTAATTCAAAAGCTATTGACGAAGTTCCTACTCCTGAAGCTCCACCAATTAAAATTATTAATGGTTCTTTAGATTTTCTAATCAATCTCCAATTAATATATTTTTTAGCTACAGCAGGATCTTCTTTATTTAATTCTTTTATAATGATATCTACTAAATCTTCAATATTAATAAGAGAAATATTATCCTCTATTAACTGAGATTCAATGTATGAAGCTAAATTATATGCTTTATTAGAACCTAATTCTGCAGTTGTCAGTGAACGAGCCAAAATACCTTTAGAAAAAGGCTCAGTATATTTTCTTCCACCAACATCACCTTGTACCATAATCATTGGAAACACAACTTATTAATTGAATATTTAAAATTATTACAATTTTAAATTCATTATTTAATTTTTTAGCTAATATTAAATAAAATTTGCTATTTAATTCTTGGAAATAAATAAAAATAAAAAGATAAAAATAAAATTAAAAAATTAATTTTAAGTATTATACTTATCTTTAGATTTTAAACCTACAAGAGATGCAAAAACCGCAATTACACAACATATAACTGAAATAATACATGCAATTTGTGAACTTGAAATTAATAAATTATAATTAGCTGGAATAATTGGAACATTACCCATAATTATTGCAAATATAACAGTTAACATACCTAAACTTAAGGTTTGACCAATAACTCTTACTGTAGATACTGCTGCCGAAGCTGTTGAAGTATCTTTTTTCGGGACAGAACTCATTATAGAATTTGTATTTGGAGATGAGAACAATCCATATCCAAGACCTTGTAAAAACATTGCTACAATAATAAGATACAATGGGAAATTTTCATTTAAGAAACATAAAATTATTAAAGCTATAGATACTAAACTCATTCCAATAGCTGCCAATTTCTGAGGGTTAATTTTATCAGATAACCTACCTGCAAATGGAGATATAATTGCCATCATTAAAGGAGTTACAATTAAGAAAAACCCTGCAGTTTGAGAATCAAATCCTCTAATATATTGTAAATGATAATTTAGAATATATGTAATTACAAAAGTTGCAAAATAGCTAATTAAAGAAGCTGCAATTGAAGATGTAAATTTAGCATTCTTAAAAAGCGACATACTAAATACAGGATATCTTTGTTTAAGTTCCCAGTAAACAAAGTATGCAAGTAATCCTAAACCAATAATAACCAATAAAATTCCTGAATATTCATGTATTACAGTAAATCCATAAATAAATAATAAAATACCAATACTAAATAAAACAGACCCTAGTTTATCAAATGACTCATTTTCTCCTGTTATCCATTCAGTCTTAATTTTAACAACTGTTAAAATAAGTACAAGTATTATAAATGGAATTGTTAAATAAAATACACTTCTCCAACCAAAATTATAAGTTAAAATTCCTCCAATAACTGGTGCTAAAGATAAACCAATATAAGTACCTGCTACATTAATTCCCACGCCTCTACCTCTGTTTTTAGGAGGTAATGCTTCAACAATCATTGCAAGTGAGGTAACATTTAAAATTGCAGCACCAATCCCTTGTAAAATTCTAAAAAACAATAAAGAATAAGAAGAAAATGCTAATGCTGAACCAATTGAACCAAATAAAAATATTAACACTCCAATAAATAATGATTTTTTAAGACCATATTTTCCAGTTAGTTTGCCTGCTGGAACAGAACAAATAGCTATAGCTAAAAGA
>JAJDHW010000064.1 GCA_030266405.1 Methanobrevibacter sp. OttesenSCG-928-I08 | reverse complement strand
ATGTTAGATATAGGTTTAACTTACTTAATATATCCAATAATTAGTTTATTTTATATTTCAAATATAAAATTAAAAGAATAAAATTATTTTTTAGTTTTAAGAAGAAGAATATGAGCTGAAACAATTATTGCAATACAAATAAGTAAAATAGTAATATGAAACTTATTTACAATAAAAATAGAAATTAACATAATAGTCCATAAAAAAATCAAGCTATGGATTTTTACATCAATAGGTACTCCTACTTTATTTCTATAATTTTTAATATAGCTTCCAAAATACTTATTTTTTAAAAGCCATTCATCTGCTTTTTTAGAACTTCGTGAAAAAAAGAAAGCTGCAAGTAAAATAAAAGGAGTTGTAGGTAGAACTGGTAATGCCACTCCAATAGCCCCAATTCCTACAAATAAAACTCCTAAACTTAAAAATATCTTCCTTTTCATTTATTTCAATGTAGCTTTTACTCTTTCTTCTTGAGACATTTCAGATAGTTCTTTAATTTTAGAAATATCTAAATTTAAGCCTTCACCAATTCTTGTTCCATAATCAGGATCTGCTTTATAGAAAAGAGCACATTGCCTATATTGAATATTTTCATTTGCATCACAAATATGACCTAAAATATTTGAAATAAGATGATCTTTATTAACATCATCTAAAACTCTTCTATAAAACTCGCCAGTTTGAACAAAGTCAACATCTTCTGTTGGACGTGTGTGCCTATCAATAACTGCTTGAACTTCCATTTCAGGGAGTTTGAAAGATTCATCAGGTTCTGCTCCACCAAAAGTATTAGGATAATAATTAGGATATGGATTTTCCCCAGTATCATCAACATTCATTGGACCATCCATTTGATAAGTATTGATTTTAGCATTTTTAGGCCTATTTACAGGAATTTGATGATGATTAGGACCTAATCTATGTCTTTGAGTATCTTCGTATGAAAATAATCTTCCTTGTAATAACTTATCTGGAGAAGGACCAATACCTGGAACAAAATTTGAAGGTGCAAAAGCAGCCTGTTCAATTTCATTGAAATAATTAACAGGATTTCTATTTAAAACCAATTTACCAAGAGGTATTAAAGGATAATCCCCATGATACCAAACTTTTGTTACATCAAATGGATCAAATTTATATTCTTTTGCTTCATCATTTGTCATTAATTGTACATAAACATCCCATTGAGGATAATTACCTTCTTCAATAGCTAAATATAAATCTTCAGTAGCATGATTTGGGTTTTCACCACCAATTTTTGTAGCCTCATCAGCAGTTAAAGTTTCATTTCCTACAGTAGATTTGAAATGATATTTAACCCATATAAATTCTTCTTTTTCATTATACCAAAGATAAGTATGGCTTGAAAAACCATCCATATGCCTATAGTCCTGAGGTGTTCCCCTATCAGTAAATAAAAATGTTGCTTGATGTAAAGTTTCAGGAGTTAATGACATAAAATCCCAAAACATATTAGCATCCGGTAAATTAGTAGTAGGATGTCTTTTTTGAGTATGAATAAAATCTGGGAATTTTATTGCATCTCTAATGAAAAATATTGGAATATTGTTACCTACTATATCATAGTTTCCTTCTTCAGTATAAAATTTTGTTGCAAATCCTCTTGGATCTCTTGCAGAATCTGCAGAACCTCTTTCCCCACCAACTGTAGAAAATCTAACTAATACTTCAGTTTTTTTACCAACTTCTGATAAAAAATCAGCTCTAGTATATTTTGAAAGATCATTTGTTACTTCAAAATACCCATGTGCCCCCGCACCTTTTGCATGGACTACACGTTCAGGAATTCTTTCTCTTCCAAAATGAGCTAGTTTTTCCATAAGATGAGAGTCTTCCATCATAGTATAACCCTCTTTCTTACCAGTTGTTATAGATGCTTGATCATTGGTTACTGGAGCCCCTTTATTTGTAGTATACACTTTTTTTGACATAACATCACTCACTATTAATTATGAAATTATAATTGAATTTCATTAATCTAATTTATGAAAGTTTTAGCTATTATAATTTACTAAAAATATTCAGCAAAAAGAATAAATATATGAAATTTTTTTAAAAGAAATTTAATAAAAAAGTAGCCATTTCTTAATAAGAAAATAAACTTTTAAAAAATAAATCAACTAATAATTTTATAAGTAACTAAGTAAATAAATTATAAATGATTATAAATTTAATGGTGTAATAATGAAAATAGTAATTGCAATTGGAGGGTCTATACTTTTACAAAGCTATGATTATAAAAAATTTCAAGAGTATAGTGACATTTTAAAAAAATTAAACAATCAACATGAACTATTTGTAGTAGTAGGTGGAGGTAAACCTGCAAGAGATTATATTAACATAGTTCGAGAATTAAATGCTGGAGAAGCACAGTGCGATGATATAGGTATTGAAGTTACAAGAATAAATGCTAAATTACTATTAACATCTTTAGGAGACGTTGCATATCAAAAGATACCTCATAATTTCCAAGAAGCATTAGAATATTCCGCAATAGGGAAAATAATTGTAATGGGTGGAACTGAACCTGCACATAGTACAGATGCTGTTTCTGCAATACTTGCTGAATATGTTAAAGCTGATATGTTGATTAATTTAACATCTGTTGATGGAATGTATACTAAAGACCCTAATAAGTATGATGATGCTGAATTAATAGATGAAATAACCGCTGAGAAAATGTTAGATTTTATTAGTGGAAAAGATACAAAAGCAGGTACTTATGAATTTTTTGATATGACTGCTATTCAAATGATAAAGCGTTCTTCACTTAAAACAGTAATAGCTAATGGTTATGATTCCCAAAATCTTTTAAAGATTATAAATGGTGAAAAAATAGGAACCAAAATTGTACCTAAAAAATAGGTGATTATGTGGATAATTTAATTGATATTGGAATAAACTTAATGCATCCTTCTTTTAAAAAAGATAAAGAAAATGTTATTAAAGAAGGGAAAAATGTTGGAGTTAAACAATATATAATAACTGGAACAACTTTAAACTCCAGTAAAATAGCTAAAGATTATGCAGAAAAGTTTCCAAATTTATTATATTCCACTGCCGGTGTTCATCCCCATAATGCAAAAAATTGTGATGAAAATACAATTAATGAATTAGAGAAATTATCTAAATTTGATTGTGTAGTAGCTATTGGTGAATGTGGACTTGATTATAATAGAAATTTTTCACCACCAAAAGATCAAAGAATTTGGTTTGAAAAACAAGTGAAACTCGCTCAAAAATTAGATATGCCTTTATTTTTACATGAACGTGAAGCTCATGAAGATTTATTTAAGATATTAGAAAAATATCCTGAAATGGCTCAGAAATCTGTAGTTCATTGTTTTACTGGAACTGCAGAAGAAGCTCAAAATTACTTAGATTTAGGATGTTATATTGGAATTACAGGTTGGGTTTGTGATATGAAAAGAGGTAAAAGTCTTCAAGATGCTGTTAAAGTTATTCCACCTGAGAAGATGATGATTGAAACTGATGCTCCATTTTTAATTCCAAAAAATCTTAAAGAAAAACCTAAAAAAAATAGAAATGAACCAAAATATTTACCTCAAGTTTTAAAAACAATTAGTGAATTAAAAGATACAAATATAGAAGAATTAGCTGATGATGTTACAAAAACAACAAAAAGTTTTTTTAAAATATAAATTATAAAATATTAATAGGTGAGAAAATGATTGAACAACATAAACATTGCCCTATATGTGGGTCTCCAATACCTTTAGATGAAAGAGTATGCTCTGAAGACTGTGAAAAAGTTTGGAATCAAAGATTAGAAAAAGGAAAAAAAAGTAGAATAACATTATTCATTGTACTCATAATATTTATCATTGTATGGGCATATATGACATTTTTAAATTAAATAAGTGATATAATGATACTTTCTTCAACAAATACCTTAGAAAATAAAAATATTATAAATTATCATGGACTCGTAAGCGGAGAATCATTAATTGGCTCCAATGTATATAAAGATCTCTTTTCAGGAGTTCGAGATGTTGTTGGAGGTAGAACTTCAAGATATGAAGAAGAAATTCAAAAAGCTAGAGAAATAGCTCTTAATAGTATGAAAATTAAAGCAGAAGAATTAGGAGCTAATGCTATAATCGGCTTAAAAATTTCTTATAATAATTTAGGAGGCACTATGGGTAATACTATACTTGTAACTGCCTATGGTACTGCTATATATTACGAATAGATATTATGAAACTTCCAGACCTAAATGATCCTTATACTCAAAAAGCTGCTTTATCCATAGCAATTGGGACAATAGCTGGACTTATAACATATGAAGTCTTTTTGATATTAGGAATTGATATTTTTGGATGGAATCTTGGGCTTATTTTTGCACCACTTGTTGCAGGATATGTTGAAACTATTATAGCTAAAGAATTATTAAATGAAAGTACTGGTGCAATAAGTGCATTGATTCTTTTTATTGTAACTGTTGTTTGGGGATTTATAATAGCTAATTCAACATTAGGATTTAATTTAATTACTGCAGGAAGTATTGTTGTTATACTTCAAGCTGCAATGCCCATACTTGTTAATTTTATATTACTTGGTCTAATTTTATCAGTTTTTTATATATTAGGAATATTTAAAAAAGCAGCAGATATTAGTTTCTATAAACTTAGAAATCTCTATTATAATTTCACAGGAAAATCTCCAACACTTCGTTTAAAAGAATCTATAGAATATGATGATAGCATAACTAATATACATATTAATAATTTAGGTGTTTTATTTACCTCAACAACCCATCTTCCAGGAAAAATTGAAGAATATATGGGTATTTACGAAGGTAAAATCATATTTAGAAAAGATAAAAATATTATTTCTGGTGATTTTAAAGAACAGGAACAAAAATTATTAATTGACTTAAAAAAAGCAAAAGATCAATCTTTACTTAACTTATCTGAAGCTGTTAAAAAAGATGGTTGTAATGGAGTTGTTAACCTAACTATTGAATATGATTTAGTTGGATTTGGTGGAGATAGTTTCCAAGTAGTAGCTAGTGGAACTGGTGTTAGGCTAGCTATGGATTAACTATTTTTTTAACTCTTTTACTAAAAATCTGGTATAATTCCAAGTATTTTTAAAGCCATTACTAAAATCACTAATGTGTAAATAATAGTTAATTTTTTATCTGAAACATTATCTGCAACTTTTGCACCAATGTAGGCTAAAGGAACGGAAAATAGAATAATTACTCCAAAATGAATTAAATTAATATAACCTATTGAATATGGTAGAGTATTAACTCCTAATCCTGAAATTACATATGAAATTAAACCACCAATAGCTGCAAAACAGATAAATACAGAACTCATTCCAATAGCTTCTTTCATTGAATATCCTAAGAAAATACTTAAAATACCTATTATAAATACTCCTCCACCAATACCTAAAAGCCCAGATAAAAATCCTATTAATAAACCAAGAAATACTGTTAAAAAAATGTTTATTTCAATGGTAGATTCTTTAGCTTTTTTGTTCATAGTTATTAAATTATAAACTGCTAGTATTATTAAAAGAATACCAAAAATATATTCTAAAATTTGTGTAGGAGATATACTAGCAACAAGTCCACCAATAAAACCTCCTATAACTCCAAACATCCCTAATTTTATACCTGGATGCAGTACCTCAGGTATATCTTTTACATGTCTATAAGCTCCACTAATAGAAGTTGGAATAATAATGGCTAAGCTTGTTCCAAATGAAATAAGAAGTGCTAAACTTGAATTAACGCCGCTTGATTGAAGTAAAAAATATTGAAGAGGAACAAGTACTACTCCTCCACCAATACCCAGTAAACCAGATAAAAAGCCCACTATTACTCCAATCAGTATTAAGAAAATAATGTATTCTAGTGAAAAAATTTTAAAAACTCCTATGAAGATATTTATCTTAAATGATTTTAAAGATCTATTTTAGTGTTTAATAATTTGTTTATTATGATTAATATTTTTTTTGGAGCCTTTCATCATTTAAGTTTAAATTTCCATTTTTCTAAGAACAAAATAATAA
>JAJDHW010000063.1 GCA_030266405.1 Methanobrevibacter sp. OttesenSCG-928-I08 | reverse complement strand
ATATGGAGTTTTTCATTATTTGATGAACATTATATAGGTAGTTTTCATATTATTTATTAAGAGGTTGTTAAAAATGAAAGGACTTGCAATGTTAAAAATCGGGGAAATTGGATGGATTGAAAAAGATAAGCCAGATATTGGGCCTATGGATGCTCTTGTAAAGCCAATAGCTTTAGCTCCATGTACTTCTGATGTACATACAGTTTGGGGAGGAGCTATAGGTGAAAGACACAATCTTATTTTGGGACACGAAGCTTTAGGTGAAGTAGTTGAAGTTGGAGACATGGTAAAAGATTTTAAACCTGGGGATAGAGTTATTGTACCAGCTATTACTCCTGACTGGGGATCAAGTGCTGAACAAAAAGGATTCCCATCTCAATCTGGAGGTCCATTGGGTGGTTGGAAATTTTCAAACTTTAAAGATGGTGTTTTTGCAGAACTTTTCCATGTAAATCAGGCAGACTACAATCTTGCACTTTTACCTAAAGGAATGTCACTTGAAGCTGGAGTAATGATTCCAGATATGCTTTCTACTGGTTTTATGGGTGCTGAAAATGCTAATATCCCTATGGGGGGATCTGTAGCAGTTTTAGGTATTGGTCCTGTAGGACTATCTGCAGTTGCTGGAGCTGCTATACTTGGTGCTGGGAGAATATTTGCTGTAGGTACCAGACCTAATTGTATTGATGTAGCTAAAAAATATGGAGCAACAGATATAATCTCATATAAAGATGGGGATACTGCTCAACAAATTGTAGATGCTACTGATGGAGAAGGTGTAGATGCTGTTATTATAGCAGGTGGAAGTCAAAATATTATTTTGGATGCTGTCAATGCGGCAGCAGCTGGATCTGTTATTTCAAATGCAAATTACTTCGGAGAAGGCGAAACATTACCAATTCCTCGTGCAGGATGGGGATTCGGTATGGCTGATAAAGACTTTGCTACTGGATTATGTCCTGGTGGAAGAGTTAGAATGGAAAGATTAGCTGATATTGTCACATATAATCGTATGGATCCTGCATTAATGGCTACTCATGTATTCCATGGTTTAGATAGTGTTGAAGAAGCATTATTACTCATGAAAGATAAACCAAGGGACTTAATTAAGCCTGTTGTTATTATTGAAGAATAGTATTTTTTTAAATACTATTCATTTTTTAATTTTTTTTTAAGAATAATCAAACTCAATTTTTACATCTATAGTACTTTTAGGATAATCCTTTTCTACTTCTTTTACAATTTTTTCTTTAAAACAAGAATAATCTTTAACATCAAAGCCAATTATCACAGTGAAACGAAAAATATTATTTTTTTCATCATAATAAAAATTATAAATAGTTAGAGCTTCTGGAATTTTAGTAATAATTGATTTAATTTCTTTTTCATATTTTTTGACATTTTTATTATATGTGTTCACAGAATTTATACTAAAATAAAGATAAATACCATATTTTTTTAAGATATATGATTGGGCTAAATCCATTGTTTTATATGCTTCTTCCACAGTTATGTAATCAGGAAATTCTAAGTTTAGAATGCCTATTTTAAATGTTGGCCCATAATTATGTGCCATTAAATCATATGCTCCTATAATAGGTTTAAACTTAAGAACATCTTCTTTAATATTTTCAACAAGTTTTTTATTAGGGCGCTTTCCTATTAAATTGCTGGTTGTATCTTTAATCAAATCAAAACCAGTATACATTATAAATAAAGATAAAATAACTCCAACATAACCATCAATATATAATCCTGTTGTTATTGATATTAAAGCACTAATCACAGTTAAAAGGGAAGCCAATACATCCATTCTAGCATCCATGCCTGAAGCAATTAATGCATCGGAATTTGTTTTCTCTCCAATAATAATATCAAATCTTGATATTAATATTTTACCAATAATTAGAATACTCAATACAACTAGTTGGATTGTAATAAAATGAGTATATTCTGGAAACATTATTCGACTTATACTAGTTTTTAAAAGTTCAAATCCAGTTAATACAATAAAAAAAGATATAATTAATCCAGAAATATATTCAACACGACCATGGCCAAGAGGATGTTCCTTGTCTCGTGGTTTTTCTGATAATTTTAAACCAATAATTGTTATAATAGATGATGATGCATCTGTATAATTATTTGCAGCATCAGATATTATAGCTATTGAGTTAGAAGTTATTCCTACTATTAATTTTATAGATGCAAGTATAATATTACTTATAATACCAACAATTCCGGCACTTTGAATTAATGAGGATCTAGTATAATTTTTCTTTTCTAAATAATTTAAAAATGATTCTTTAAACATTATGGCCTCTAATATTGAAATTATTAAATTAAAGTTTTATTAATTATTGTTTAAATATATTTGTTGAATATATTGTAAAATTTTCAGTGTTTTTAATTTATAAAATTTTTTTAGTTATATTAATATATCATTTAAATCAATTTTATATTATGTTAATTAACACAGATTTGCATATTCATAGCTGTTTTTCAATGGCAAGTTCTAAAGATATGCTTATTCCAAATATTGCTCCTAAAGCTAAATTAAAAGGCCTTCAATTAATGGGAACTGGGGATGCTTTTCATCCTGGTTGGTTAAAGATTATTGAAGAAAATACTACTTATTCTGGTGATGGTATTTATTCTACAGATGATTGTGATTTTGTTTTAACTGTAGAAATTGAAGGTGAGAAGAAAATACATCATTTAATTATTATTCCAACAATTGAAATAGCTAAAGAAATGGCTGATAAATTAGTTTCATCAAATAAATCTAAAGATGGAAGACCTCGTACAAAAATGAATGGTGCAGAAATAATGGATCTTGCAAAAGAATATGATACATTAATGGGTCCAGCACATGCTTTTACTCCTTGGACAGGAATATATAAAACTTATGATTCTATTTATGATTGTTATGGTAGGAAACCTGACTTTTTAGAGCTAGGTTTATCTGCAGATACTGATATGGCAGATACTATAAAAGAACTTAAAGATATTCCTTTTCTTTCAAATTCTGATGCACATTCACCATGGCCTCATAGATTAGGTAGGGAGTTTAATCAAATTGAGCTTAAAGATATTTCATTCTCATCATTAAAACATGCAATTAAACATAACGATATTAAAGCAAACTATGGGTTAGTAGCAAACTTAGGTAAATATCACATGACTGCATGTACTAAATGTTACAAATTAATAGATCCATTAATAGCTAAAGATAATAAAATGAAATGTAGTTGTGGTGGAAGAATTAAAAAAGGTGTTGATTATAGAATTTCAGAAATAGCTACATGGGACAAACCTCATCATCCTGATTTTAGACCTCCTTATATTCATTTAATGCCTCTTGCTGAGATAATTAGTATGGTTTATGATAAAGGCGTTACAACAAAAACTGTTCAAGGTAAATGGCAAGTTTTAATAGATAAATTTGGCCCAGAACTTGAAATTTTAATTAAAACTCCTTTAAGTGAAATAAAAGAAATAGATTCTCAAGTTGCAATAGCTATTGAATCATTTAGAAATAAAGATTTAAGCATTCTTCCTGGTGGTGGGGGAAAATATGGAGAAATAGCTTTTGATAAAAATTTAGAAAAAGAAGTAATAAAATCTAAGGAGAAAAGAACAACCTTAGATAGTTTTTAATTAAAATTATTTAGAAATTCTAAGAGCATTTGCAACAACTAAAAGTGTTAATCCCATATCTCCTATTAAAACAGCTTCCCACAAACTTATTAAACCAATTATTCCAAGAACTGCAAGTAATCCTTTAACTAAAAGACAAACTACAACATTTTGTTTAATTACTCCTAGAGTTTTTTTAGATAAATCTATAAGATAGGCTAATTTTGATAGTTTATCTTCTAAAAGAACAATATCTGCAGTTTCAACAGCAACATCTGCTCCTCCAAGACCCATAGCTATTCCTACATTAGCTCTTGCAAGTGAAGGGGTATCATTTACTCCATCTCCAACCATTGCAACATCTTCATATTTATCTACAAGACTTTGTACTATATTTACCTTGTCTTCAGGTAACAAATCAGCATAATAATTACTTAAACCTATTTTATTAGATACTTCAGAAGCTATTTTTTCATTATCTCCTGTAAGCATCATAGTATCAATATTTGCTGATTTAAGTTTATTAATTGTTTCTTTACTGTCATCTCTTATTTTATCTGTTAAACTTATAAAACCATAAATATTATTCTCCTCTCCAACAATAACATTTGTCTTACTTTCTAAAAGATTATCATTTTCTAAATTACCATTAAATAAGGATTCTTTCCCAATATAATATTTTTTACCTTCAATTTCTCCAACTAATCCTTTTCCAGCTATTGAATTAAAATTACTAACTTCTTTTAATGAAATATTATTTTTATTATGGTATTCATTGAAAGTTTTAGCTATTGGATGTTTTGATTTTGCTTCAATTGAACAAGCTATTTCAATTATTTCATCTTTTGTATGATTTTCTCTAGGTGTGATATTAGATATTTCTAGATTTCCTTCAGTTAAAGTTCCAGTTTTATCAAATAAAATAGCTTTAACTTTAGATAATTCTTCAATGTATTCTCCGCCTTTAATTATAATCCCATTTTTAGTACCTGCTGTAATAGCTGAAACCATTGAAACAGGAGTTGATATTGCAAGTGCACAAGGACATGAAATTACAAGAAGAACTAATGCTCTATAAGTCCATTCAGTTAATGATGCACCAAATAATAATGTAGGTAAAATAGCTACTAAAATAGCTAGTACTATAACAATAGGGGTGTAAACTGCTGCAAATCTATCTATAAATATATCTATTTTTGCTTTTTTCTCTTCAGATTCTTTAATTAAACTTATAATTTTTGAAAATACACTATCTTTAGAGTTTTTAGTAACTTTTAACTCGATATATCCCTCTTCATTAATTGTAGATGCATAAACTTCATCACCTATTTCCTTGTTTACAGGAATACTTTCACCTGTAATAGATGATTGGTTAACAGAAGTATGTCCATTGATTATTTTTCCATCAATTGGTATTTTATCTCCAGGCTTTACAACAACAACATCTCCAATTTCAATTTCATCTACTTTAACTTCAATTTCTTTTCCATCTTTTTTTATAATTCCAATATCTGGTGTTAATTTAACTAAATTAACTATTGATCTTTTAGATCTATCTAATGCGTAATGCTCTAAATATTCAGCTAAATAAAACAACAATATAAGTGCTGCACCTTCAGCGCCCTCTCCTAAAATAAATGTTCCAATAGCAGCTATTGTAATTAAAAAATCAATTTTAACCTCTTTTTTAAGTAGAGATTTAAGTCCATGTTTTATAATTCCATGTCCTACAAAAATAACAGTTATTAAAAAGAATATTTGTCCAAGTAATTCTCCAGATATAATATTTGCACCAATACTTTCTAATGAACTTACATAAAGACCTAATCCAAAAAGTATTGCACCTATTCCTAAAATTATAAATGGTTTTTTTGACTGTTTACTTTCAACTTCTATATTTTCAAGTATTCCTGATTCACATGCACAGCCTACATGGTCATCATGGTCATGATTTGATTCACAGCAGAATTCTTCTTTATGCTCATGTTCTTTATGACTATGTGTTGCCTCACAACATGATTCTTTGCCATGATCATGGTCTTCATCATTTTCTGAATCACAACATAAATCTTCATCATGATTATGTTCTTCATGATGATTATGGGTTGGATCATTACAAGATTCTTGTTTATTTGATACATGATTATGTGATGGGTCACAACAAGTTTTATGGTTATGGTTATGTTCATTTGCTTTCATATTCTTCACCTTTTTTTATTAAATCAAATATTTCATCATCAACTAATGAATAAAATATTTGTTTTTGTTCTTTTCTAAATTTAACAATATTATTATGTCTTAAATGCCTCAATTGATGAGAAATACTGGATTGGCTCATGTCTAAAAGTAAAGATAATTCACATACACATAATTCATGATGTTTAAGTGCAGATATAATTCTTATCCTATTATAATCACTTAAAATTTTAAATAAATTACTAGTATCTTCTATTACTTCATCAGATTCCATCTTCTCAGAAATTTCTTCAACTAAATCTTGACGAATACTTTTCAATTCACAAACATCGCTTCCAGACATATGAATATATATTCATATGAACATATTTAAA
>JAJDHW010000062.1 GCA_030266405.1 Methanobrevibacter sp. OttesenSCG-928-I08 | reverse complement strand
TGCACATGTTTCAAAAAGTAGTGTTGATGAAGTTAAAGAAGCTATTTACGAACAAGAACCTGAAGTAGTAGCAATAGAACTAGATAAGGGACGTTATACTAGATTAATGAATGATCTAGCTGGAATTGAAGAAGACGACACAATATCAATTACTAATATAATTAAAGAAAATAAAGTAGGAATTTTTGTAGCAAGTACTTTCTTAAGTTACATTCAATCAAAAATTGGTGATGATTTAGATATCAAACCAGGATCTGAAATGATTGGAGCTATTGAAGCAGCAAATGATGTAGGAGCCTATATAGCTTTAATTGATAGAGACATTAATATAACTCTCCAAAGAGCTTTAAATAGCATGAGTTTTATGGAAAAACTTAAATTTGCTGTAAGCAGTGTTGGGTCTTTTTTTACAGGTGAAGAAGAAGATGAAATTGATGTAGAAGAATTAAAAAATCCCGATACTCTTGATGAAGTAATGGAATACTTTAAAGACATGTCACCTGGAGCATATGAAGTTCTTGTAAAAGAAAGAGATGCATATCTTGCAGGGAGTATTTTAAGCATTCCTCAAGACCATATAATAGCTGTTGTTGGTGCAGGCCATAAAAATGGTATAGAAAAATATTTAGATAATCCTGAAACAATACCTCCTCTTTCTTCATTAATTGATACTGAAAAAAAAGGCGGAATTCCTTGGCTTAAAATAATATTGGCTTTAATCCCAATATCATTTGTTGTGATATTTTTTCTGGCTTTTTTAAATGGAATTAATATACAAGGAAATATTATTGATTTTATTATAATCAGTATGATAATGGGGTTTTTAGGATCCATACTTTCTGGTTCAAAAATACAGTCCGCCATTGTCGGAGGGATAGTTTCTCCACTTACAATTATTCATCCTTTACTTGCAGCAGGTTGGTTTTCAGGTCTAACAGAAGCTAAACTTAGAAAAGTTAGACAGAGAGATATAAAAAATATTATGAAAATAGAAAATTTAAGAGATTTATGGAATAATAATATTTTTAGAATATTGCTTGTTGTAATTGGAACAAATTTAGGAGTGAGTATTGCAACACTAGTTATTTTACCAAGTCAAGTTTTTATTCCTCTATTTTTAAAAATGTTTGGTGGATGATTGTATACTAAATAAAAAATTAAAGTAATATATATAAGTCTTTTTACTAATATAATTAGTAATAATAAAAAATTAATTTTAAATTAGGAAAAATAAAAATGTATCTTATCTTTCGTTGCGATTGTGGGCGCGTATTATATGCAAAAGAAGGAGTAGCTACAAGAAAATGCGTTTGCGGTAAATCTATAAAAGTTAAAAGTCGTAGAATTTTTAAAAAAGTAGAAACAAACGAAGAAGCTGCTGAATCTGTTCAAGAAATGCAAGCTGAAATATATAATAATACAGATTTTATTAGAGCAGACAAAATTAAATAAAGTTTAGGTATGTAAATGATTACAACAATAATAGAAATTCTCATTATAGCTATATTAATTATTTTTAATGGAATTTTAGCAATGACAGAAATAGCTGTTATATCTTCAAGAAGAGCTAAAGTTCAAAAGATGGTAGAAGATGGAAATAAAAGTGCTAAAATAGCTCTTGAATTAATTGATGATCCTAATCAATTTTTATCTACAATACAAATAGGAATTACACTCATAGGAATATTAACTGGTGCATTAGGTGGAGCTACATTATCTGCTCCTTTATCTCAAATATTACAACCATATATACCATATAGTGAAGTAATAAGTGTTTTAGTAGTAGTTATAGTAACAACTTACTTCTCATTAGTCATAGGAGAACTTGTACCTAAAAGAGTTGGATTAAGTAAACCTGAAGAAGTAGCTGTAAAACTTGCAAAAACCATGAGATTAATATCTAGAATATGCGGACCAATAGTATTAGTCTTAAGTAAATCTACAGAATACTTATTGCGCATTTTAGGAATTGACAACAGTGAAGAAAATGTTGTTACAGAAGAAGAAATAGAACTTATGATTGAAGAAGGAAGAGAAAGTGGAACAATTGAAAAAGAAGAAGAAGATATTATTAAAAGAGTGTTCCGTTTAGATGATCAGAAAGTAGATATGATTATGACTCCTAGAAGTGAAATTGTATGGGTTGATTTAGAAGATGACATTGAAAAAATCAAAACTAGAATAATTGAAAGTGAAAGATCCATCTTTCCAATAGCTTCAGGAGAATTAGATGATTTTATTGGTGTTGTTCAAGCAAAAGATATTTTAAGTTCTATATTTAAAGGAGAAAAAGTTGATTTTGAAAAAATTATAAAAGAACCACTTATTGTTCCAAACAACATGCCTTCATTAGAACTTCTAAAACAATTTAAAGGAAATAACGAGTATGTTCATATGTCTTTAATTGTTGATGAATTTGGAAGCCTTGAAGGATTGATAACATTAAATGATTTATTAGAAGGCATTGTAGGAGATATCCCTGGAATTGATGAAACAGATGATCCAATAGCTACTGAAAGAGCTGATGGTTCTTGGTTAATTGATGGAAGATTTCCAATTGATAGATTTAAAGAAATTTTTGATGATGAACTAGAATTTCCACTTGAAAAAGAAGATAATTTTTCAACTTTAGCTGGTTTTATATTAAGTTATATTAATAAAATACCAAAAGTTGGTGAAATTTTTGAGTGGAATAAATTTACATTTGAAATCGTTGATATGGATGGACATCAAATAGATAAAATTTTAGTTACTGAAATCAATGAGCCTGATGATGAAGAAGATAACTAATTATCTTTAGAAATTAAATCAACCATTTCACAAGCTTTACATATATTAGAAGATGTAGGTTCACTGCATCTTTCACAATTATTTAATTTTGTAGGAATCTGTGAATCAAAAGTTAAAATTTTATTAAATGATTCCATGATATTTTTTTTAAGACCTGGATGTTTATCCTCATTAATATTTAAAAATTCTTTTATTTTTGCTCTAAGTGACAAATTAGAATAAGGGCATTCTTCTAAGTGAACATCAATATCATTTAATATTGCCCATTTTCCTACATCTTTTTCTAACGTATTCCAAAGAGGTTTTATTCTTGGAATAAGTTTGGGATGAATAATATCAAGCTTAGGCCCGAATTTTGAAAATTTTAAAACATCACCACGAGCAAAACTCATTAAAAATGATTGAATCTCGTCATCTAAATTATGACCCGTAGCTATTTTATCTACACCTTCATCATATGCTGTTTTATTTAAAATATTTCGTCTGAAAACACCACAAGGAATACAAGCACTTTTAAAATTAAAATAAATGTCATCTAAATTAAAATCGTATACTTCTTTAAATGATTTTTCAATTAGTGTGACACCTAATTTTTTAGCATTATTTCTTGCAGAAATAATTCCATGAGACCTATAACCATCTATTCCTTCATCTACAGAAATAGCTATTAAATCAAAGTCAATTTTTTCTTGGTATTTAGTTAAAGCATGTAATGTTAAAATACTATCTTTTCCACCAGATAGTGCTAGAGCTACATATTCTCCACTTTCTATAAGCTTTTTATTTTCAATTAAATTTTCTATATTGTTAAAAATTTTTTCATTGAAATCTTTTTTAGATATTACACTCATCACCTCAAATATATATTTTATGAAATATATAAAATAGCTATATGATAACTGCAGATTTTGGAATAATTCCTATTGGAATTGAAGATAATAATAATATAAGTAAATATGTTACAGCTGCTGTAAAATCTATAAAAGAATCTGGACTTAATTATGAATTAACAGGAATGGGCACTCAAATAGAAGCTCAAACATTAGATGAATTATATGAAGCTGTAAAAAAAGCTCAAGAAGAAGTATTTAAATGTGGAAGTGAACGAGTTTACACTGTTTTAAAAATAGATGATAGAAGAGATAGAAATAGGTCACTAAAAGATAAAATCAAAACAGTGAATGATTCTATTTAAATAATTTTAAGATTTTAGAAATCCTATTTATTTAAATTTACACATATAAAAAAAAAAAGTTTTTAAGAAAATTTAGAAGATGCTTGTTTAATAACATCAATAATAATATCTAAATCTTCTTTAGTGATTGAAGGATGAACTGGAAGAGATATTACATTATCTGCAGCATTTTCTGCAAATTCACAATCTCCATCAATTCCTAATTTTTTATAAATTGGTTGATTATAAAGAGGGATAGGATAATGAATTCCTGTTCCAATTCCTTTTTCAGTTAAAAATTCAACCCAATCATCTCTGTTTCCCTTAGTTATAAGAATTGTATATTGGTGATATACATGTTTTGAATCATCTTCTAAAAATGGAGTTTTAATAGATTTTACATCTTTTAAATTTTCATTTAAATAATTTGCATTGCTAATTCTACTTTCATTAAACCCATCTATTTTTTTAAGTTGTGCAATACCAATAGCTGCTTCAATATCAGTCATTCTAAAATTATATCCAATTTCATCATGAAAATATCTTTTACTTGCACCATGAGCTCTGAATTTTTGAGCTTTATCATGTAACTCTTTATCATTAGTAGTTATAATTCCTCCTTCACTTGTTGTCATGTTTTTAGTTGGGTAAAAACTAAAACAAGCCATATCTCCCCAATTACCAACATTTTTATCTTTAAAAATAGCTCCATGAGCTTGTGCTGCATCTTCAATTACTATTAAATTATGTTTTTTAGCTATTTCATTAATTTTATCCATAAGTGCAGGTTGACCATATAAGTGAACAGGCATAATAGCTTTTGTTTTAGGAGTTATTTTTGCTTCAATTTTATCTACATCAATATTATATGTTTTAGGATCAATATCAACAAAAACAGGTCTGGCACCAGTATAAACAATTGAATTACCTGTTGCTATAAAAGTAAAAGGTGTTGTAATTACTTCATCACCTTCACCAATTCCTGCAGATAACAAAGCCACATGTAATGCAGCAGTTCCAGAATTAGTAGCTATAGCATATTTTGATCCAATGCATTTAGCAAATTTTTTTTCAAATTCTTCAACTTTTGGTCCTTGAGCTATCATTCCTGATTTTAGAACTTTTAAAACTTCTTCTATTTCTTCATCCCCTACAAGTGGATTTGCTATTGGTATTTTAATATCTGTCATTATATCACCGAATTTAAAAAAATAATTAGATTACTAAGTTAATATTACTAATTACTAATATTTAAAATATTGATTAAAAATATTTAAACATAAAGTTCAAATATATAAAAAAGAATTATAAAGTGTGAAAAAATGGATGAAACTTATAATATTAATATAAAAGAAATTAAAGAAGGAGAAACTATTATTCAATTTCCAGAATTTGATAAGGTTTCATCTAGTGCACCTGTTTTTTATAATCCTAAAATGGAATTCAATAGAGATATATCTATTTTAGCTATTCAAAGCTTTCAAAAAGAAATAAATGAAGATATAGGTATATGTGATTTATTTGGAGGAAGTGGAATAAGAGGTATTCGCTATAAAAAAGAAATTAATAATGTGGATAATGTAGCTATTAATGACATAAGTAGTTTAGCTAATGATTTTGAAAGAAAAAATATAGAAATTAACAATTTAGATGATATTGAAGTATATCAACACGAAGCAAATATTTTTCTAAGAAATCATAGAGGTAAATTCGATGTTGTAGATATAGATCCCTTTGGAACTCCATCTTTTTTTATAGATTCTGTATCTTATACTATAAAGAAAAATTCACTTTTATGTGTAACTGCAACAGATACTTCTGCACTTTGTGGAACATATAAAGAACCATGTATAAGAAAATATAATGCAAAACCTTATAAAAGCGAATACTGCCATGAAACAGGAATTAGAATACTTGCAGGTTTTGTTAGTTTAACTATGGCAAAATATAAAAAATATATAGAAATAAAATTATCTCATAGCAGTGAACATTACATGCGCCTTTATATTAAAATCAAAAAAGGATCTAAAAATACTGATGACTCATTAAAAGAAATAGGATATATCAGTCATTGTAAAAAATGTCTTTATAGAACAACAAATAAAGGTCTTGCAGTAGCTATTCCTGGAACTTGTCCAGAGTGTGGTGAAAAATTAATCCATGCTGGACCATTATGGCTTGGAAAAATTCAAGATGAAGCATTTATAAAATCAATGATAGATATTTCTAATGAAAAAAAATTAAACACAAAAGAAAAAGTTTTAAACTTATTAAAAATGTGTTATGAGGAAGCTAATGCTCCTGCAACTTTTTATGATGTCCATCATATTTGTAAGACAC
>JAJDHW010000061.1 GCA_030266405.1 Methanobrevibacter sp. OttesenSCG-928-I08 | reverse complement strand
TTTAGATTTAAAATATGTTCCAAACACAGAAATATCTACTACTTTATTTCTTTCTTTATCATTGAATAAACCTATTCTTATTGAAGGACCTCCAGGTGTTGGAAAAACAGAGCTTGCTAAAGTCATTTCTGAAGGTTTTAATAGGGATTTTTTTAGAATTCAATGTTATGAAGGAATTACTTTTGAACAAATTGTTGGAGAATGGAATTATCAAAAACAATTATTACATTTAGAAGCTATTAAAAATGAAGAAATTGAGGAATCTAAAATATTTGATGAAAAATATTTTATTCAAAGACCTCTATTATCTGCATTTATGAATAATAAACCATCAGTATTGCTTATTGATGAAATTGATAAAGCAGATGAAGAAGTTGAAAGTTTTCTACTTCAAGCATTAGGTGAAAAAGAAATTACAATAAATGATCTTGGAACATTCCATATTCAAAATGATTTAATCGTATTTTTAACATCTAACTCTCAAAGATCTTTATTGGATGAAACTAAAGATAGATGTTTGTTTTTATATATTCCTTATCCTTCTTTAGAACGTGAAATAGAAATTGTTAAATCTAAGGTTCCTGAAGCTGATGATAGTTTAATATCTAAAGTAGTTACTCTTGTTCAAAATATTCGAAAATTTAACTTAATGAAAAAACCATCTGTTAGGGGAAGTGTTGATTGGGTTAAATCTGTACTGGCTTTAGATGATAAAGATGTTGATAAAGCATTAGAAAAAAGTGTAGGGGTAGCTATTAAAACAGAAACTGATAAAAAAAGAGTTTTAAATGATATTTTTAATAAAAATTAGATATTATGGTAAATGATATTGTAAGATTATCTCAAAAGTTACGTGAAGAAGATTTACCTGTAAGTATTAGAAGCACAGAATCTGCTTTAAAAACATATGGAGAATTTGGAATAGAAAATAGATCTCTTCTTAAAATAGCTTTAAAATCAGTTTATGTTAAAGATAAACATGATATTCCTAAATTTAACAGAATTTTTGAAGAGATATTTAAAGATATTTCAAATGAAGATGAAAAACAAATTAATGAACAAATTAAAAATAAATCTTTTTTAAAATCTGCAAAATCTAATAAATACATTATTAAAAAAACTAAAAAAGGAAAATCTTTTAGAAGAGAATTAATTAATAATAAACAACTTAAAGAACTGTCAGGAATGCCTTCACTTGAAGAATACAAAGATATTGAAAAGGAAGGCGAACTTTTAAATAAAGATTTAACTAAACTTAATAAATTTGACCCAAGAATGCTCGAAATTTGTCAAAGATTAGGGCGTAAAATTGCAAATAAACGTTCTAGGAGAAAAAATTTATCCAATCAAAATAAAATTGATATTAGAAAAACCATTAGAAAGAATTTAAAATATGGTGGAGTTCCTTTTGAACTTATTAAAGCTAAACCAAGATTTCATAAAAATGAACATTTATTTTTAAATGATATCAGTGGATCTTGTGAATGGATTAGTAGTTGGTTTTTCATGTTGATGTTTTCAACTCAAACCGCCTTTAAAAAGTCTAGAACTTTTGAATTTGATAATAAAGTAATTGAAACTACAAATGCTTTAAATGAGGATTATTTGATTGATGCATTTGTAAAAGTCAGAGAAAAAAGACTTAAAAACTCAATGGTTCATGGAACATCTAATATGTACACTGCATTTAAAGATTTTATAAAATTAGCAAAATTAAACAATAAATCATATGTAATTATTTTATCTGACTGTAGAGATTGGGCAGGTCCTAAAAAAAATGGAGTTCCATCAAGTGTAGATTTAGTTGAAGAAATGGTTAGAGATTCTAAAAAAGTAATTATTTTAAACCCTGAAGATAGAAATAAGTGGGATATAGTTGATAGTTGTGTTTCTCTTTATAGAGATGCTGGAGCTCAAATACATGAAGTTAACACCTTAAATCAATTAGCTCAATTTGTAGAAACTATGTGATTGTTATGGAAAAATGTAGTAAATGTGGAAATCCTAAAATTATAATTAAAAGAAAACAATCAGGTCAAGCACTATGTAAAGATTGTTTTATAGAAAGTATTCAAAAAAAAGCTATTAAAACAATTAAAAAAGAAAAATTACTTGATAAAGGAGATAAAGTATTAGTTGCATTATCTGGAGGTAAGGATAGTGTTGCTACATTAGATATTTTAAACACTTTTAGGGAAAGGAATATAATTGATATTTGTGCTGTTACTGTTGATGAAGGAATTGACAATTACAGACAAGCTGGTGTGGACATAGCTATTGCACATGCAAAAAGATTAGGAATAGAACATGAAGTAGTTTCATTTAAAGATTCTTTTAATATAACATTAGATGAAATAATGAAAAGGGAAAATCATAAAGGATCTTGTACTTATTGTGGGGTTTTTAGACGATGGATAATAAACAGAGCTGCACGTGATATGAATGCAAGTAAAATAGCTACTGGACATAATTTAGATGATGAATCTCAAGCTATTTTAATGAATTATTTAGAAGGTAATATTAATAACTTAACTAAATTAGGTGCAAAAACTGTTTCTAAAAGTGATAAGTTTACAGTAAAAATAAAACCTCTTAGAGAAATTCCAGAACGTGAAATAGGATTATATGTTGTAGCTAAAGAATTAGAAGTTCATTTTGATAGTTGTCCTTATTCTCAAATGTCATTTAGGGGAGAAGTTGGAAACATTCTAAATGAACTTTCTTTAAATCATCCAAATATTATGTATTCAACTTTAAAAGGATTTGATAAATTAAAACCATTAATTAAAGAAGAATTATCTCCATCTTTTAATTTTTCAAATTGTAAAATATGTGGAGAACCTTCTTCTAATGAATTATGTAGGGCTTGTACCTTTTTAGATGAATTAGATACTCATGTTAACTTATAATTTCATTGTTCAATTTCTGTAATCCATCCATGGCCTCTTTCTATATAGTATTTATTGCTTTCCTCCTCTAACCGATATGTATCTTCAGCACTTATATTTACTCTACCATAATAATCACTTATTAAGTAAGCTTTATTTCTATCTAATTCATTTTCTCCAATTGGGCTCCATTTATTCTTATAAGGAATTATTACATGTACTTGATCATTAACTTCATGAGTATTTCCTAAATAATCTGTATATATAACTTTTTCATCACTAACAAATTGGAAAGTTTTACCTTTCCATATCGGGTATACTCCAAAATATTTCCAGTTTCCATAATCTAAGGTATCTCTAAATGCACACATAAATTCAGTTGTTGTAACCATAAAACCAATTAAACTTGGTGTTGATGAAAATAAATTTCTTCCTGCAGTTATAACAGCAGAACCCTTTAAAATAAGATTATAATCTATTTTTTTTCTATAATTAAATAAATCTATAATTGAGGAACCAAATTTGCTAAATGAAGATGATAATTTTTTAAAGTTTGAAAATATTGTGTTGGGATATGAATATCCTAATATATTAGCAACAGCTCCTTTTGAAGTTTGTGAATCAATCTGAGAAACTTTTGTAGCAACAAAACCTGAATCTTTATAGTATATTATTTCTGAAGAGCTATTAAAAATACTTACAACTATAAAATCATCATATTCTATAATACTGATTGGTTCTCCATTTAATATTGCAATGATTATATCGGAATAACCACATCTAACTTCTTGACCTGTTAATTCTAAAGATAATTTTTCAATTTCACTGAATAATATAGAATGTATGAATTTAAAAGATTTAATATTTTCTTCACTTCCTAAGATATCTGTATCTGAAAAATAAGCTCTAGAATCAATATATCTGCCATTATAATTTATTCCACTACAAATGATACGATAATCTAATTTATTTATAGTAACATTGTAATTTTCAGCTAACTCATCACTCATTTTATCAACTAGCCATAAATTAGCTAGTGCTGATAGAAAACACTCATATCTGATTTTATCAATATTTTCATATTCATTTAAATTAGCTAAATAATTTTCAACATCTTTATCAGTAATTTTCGATGAACTTATTATATAACTTTGTATTGCATCATATCCTAATTGGGAATTCCAATAATTTAAAGGAATATTTAAGTGCATGTTTATAGTATTATAGCTTATTGTGTTATATCTAGTAATATTTAAATTATTAAATTTAAACTCTGATTTTATAATTTCAGGAGAATATGTGATAGTAGTTCCTGTACTTATTAATTCAGAAAAAGTTTCTGGAGCACTTAAATATATTGTAAATTCTATGGATGCTTGTTTAACTCCATTTAAATATAAATCAACACATTCATAACCAGCTCTTGAATAATTATAACATCTAAAAACAACATCAAATTCGTTAATTCTATTATTTAAATTACCATAAAAATTTATTTCAATATCATCTGCATGAATTATCAATGCAATTCCTTGTGTTTTTATATCATTTAGAGAATTATATATTAAAATATCTTTAGAAGGATTATTTAATGGAATAAAGTAAATCATGTTTTCTTGAATATCTAATACATCAATATAATTTTTAGCTTCATTAATTTTATACCATAAGTTATAATCTCCATCTAAGGTTGTAATGTTCATCATTCTAGCTATAGGTATTTTAACATCTCTATTTAAAATTGGGGAGTATAAATCTAATTTTGTTGTAAAATTAAACTTATAATTAAAATTTGGAATAGTATTAACAATTAGTTTTTCTTTATTTTCAGATTTATAAAAATAATTAGATCCTTTAAATGTATAAAAAATATCATAACTATTATCCATTAAATTTATAGTTAAATAAGCATTTCCTTCATAATCTGTTGTCTTATAATAAGTTTTTCCATTAATTGTTATTTCTATATCTTCATTAAATAGATTGATATGATTTTGATCTTTTAAATTTATTTTAATTTGATTTCCTCTTTGAGATATGTTAAAATTTTCCCCACTAATTATAGTATCTAATTTAACATCTTCATTTAACATTGTTAAATTAACAGATCCTTTACTTGATTTGTAACTAAAACTTTCAGGATAATTATAAAATATATTGTATATTCCTGGATTTAAATTGATTTTTAATCTAGCTATTCCTTCATCATCAGTTATTTTAAAATAAGTAATATTATTAACAGTTATTTCAACTTGTTGATTTATTAATTTTTTATTATAGCTATCTTTTAAACTTATTTCAATAGATTCTCCTTTTCTATTTAATGTTAATTTTTCTGAATTTAAGCTTGTATTGTGTTTAAGTACATTTAATTTACTAATTATTTTTGAATTACTACTTGTTCTATCTCCACTATAAAATGTTTCAATAATATAAGTTCCTGGATGTAAATTAATTTTTATAAAAGCATTACCATCTAGATAAGTTTCTTTATTATAAGTTACTCCATTTATTGAAATACCTACAATTTTATTTGAAAGAGGATTTTCATTAATATCAATTAATTTCACTTTAAAATAATCTCCATCACCATAATAAAGTGTTATATTTTCTGTAATTATATTTGTTTTTAATACATTTACTTTAATATTGTTATTTATTGATATATAGTTATAATATTCATTTTCAAAGCTTGTTTTTACTTCATAAGTTCCTGGGTATAAATTAATTTTTATTTTAGCTAATCCTTCTTCATTAGTTATTCGCAAGTAATTAATTCCATTAATATTTATTGTCACAGTTTGATTTTTTAGTTTTTCACCATTATTATCTTTTAAATAAATAGTATAATAATTCCCATCACCGTAATTTTGTTCTAAATCATATCCTTTTAAATTTGCATTTAATTTTGTATCTGAACTTAACATTATTAATTTAATACCTTTTGATGAGTCATAATAATTTTTAGAGTTCCTAATTTGAATATTTATAAAATAAGTTCCTGGATTTAAATTGATTTTTATTTTAGCCATTCCTTCATTGTCGGTTATTCTTGAATATTGGATTCCATTTATTGTAATAAAAATTTCTTCATTTTTTACAGGATTATTTTCTTTATCAGATATCTGAACTTTTAAATAATCTCCTTTTTTATTTAAAGTCATATTTTCAGATATAATTTCTATGTTTTCTTTTTCAATTAATAAGTTACTTACTCCACTAAATGGAAGATAATTTTCATTTCCTTGAAATAAATAATGAAAAGTGTAATTTCCAACATCTAAGTTTATTTTTAAATTTACTATTCCATTATTATCGGTCATTAGTTCATATTTTTCATCATTCACTGTTAATTCTATATTTTCATGATAAATCCCATTTCCTAAGCTATTTTCTAATTTCATTTTAATATATCTTCCAGAAGTATTTTCTAGAAATATATTTGTAGCTATTTTTTCAAAATTTTCATTTAGATTTTCTTCTAAATTATTTGAGCTATTTATTATAGTTGTATTTTCATTTTTAATTTCATCTGCATAAATTGGTGTAAATGAAA
>JAJDHW010000060.1 GCA_030266405.1 Methanobrevibacter sp. OttesenSCG-928-I08 | reverse complement strand
ATTCTAATATAGTTGATTATCTCTATGACATTTGTAAAATTACTTTAGAAGAAACAAATATGCTACCTCATAGTAATGCAGGAAATTTTAGTTTTGATTCACTTAAAAAACTTAAAGAAGTTAATGCTTCAATGGGGTTGATGTTAGAAAATTCATCTCCTCGGTTAATGAAAACTATAGCTCACAGGAAAAGTCCTGGAAAAGATCCTAAATTAAGACTTGAAACAATAGCAAATGCAGGAAAATTAAAAATACCTTATACAACTGGGATTTTAATTGGTATTGGTGAGACTAAAGAGGAAATTATTGATTCTTTAATTGAAATAAAAAAACTACAAAAAGAATATGGACATATTCAAGAAATTATAATTCAAAACTTCACATCTGCACCTGGAATTGAAATGGAAAAACATCCAGAACCAACTCTTTTAGATATGTTTCGCACTGTTGCAGTAGCAAAACTTTTATTTGCAGAATGTGATGTTTCTATTCAAGTTCCTCCAAATCTTAACTATGAAACTTCTCAGATATTTTTATTATGTGGATGTGATGACTGGGGAGGAGTATCTCCATTAAGTCAAGATTATGTTAATCCAACATCTCCGTGGCCTAGTATAGAACATTTAGAAAGATTGACAATAAATGCAGGATATGTTCTTAAAGAAAGATTAGCTATTTATGAAAAATATATTAATAATGAATGGTTAAATGAAGATTTATTAAAAAAAATAAATCAGTTAATTTGAGCATCCACAACTATATGGGCAACTCCCGGAGCATATTGTTTTATTTTATTTATAGTAATAATATTAACATCCCTGTCTCCTGCTGCATTTTTTATTCGATTTATAGGACGAGTATTTATTAATTTTAGAGGAACAGTTTCATGATAATGTAATATTCCTCCTGGATTTAAACTGCCAATAGCTATTTTTAAATAATGATGAGTTGTTTTAACATACCCCATAATTATCCTATCTACTTTATAATTAGAAGTAAGTTCTTTAGAATCTCCTAAAATAGCTTCCATACGATTGTAATCTTTATTTATTTTATTTAATTCAATATTTTCTTTTAAAAACCCATAAGAATTTGGATTAATTTCAATTGAATAAATTTTTTTTGCCTTAGAGTGGACTCCAATAGGAATAGAAAAATAACCAATACCTGCAAACATATCTAATACTGTTTCATTTGGTTTAATCAGTTTAGCAATCCTTAAACGTTCATTAACATTTCCTTTTGACCACATAACTTTAGATAAATCTAGTTTAAAAAAACATCCATTTTCTTTATGAATTGTTTCTGTATCACTACCTTTTAAAATTTCAATATTCGGCATTCTTTTAGTACCATAAATATTGTTTATCTTAATAATAGTATCAACATTATTCGAAGTTAGTAGTTCATTTAAATAAGTTTCAGATAAATTTTTTTCATTTTTATCCAAAATAAGAACCTTACCTATTTTTTTCCATTTCATTGTATAAATCCTAAAATTAAAAGTATAGTATCCGAAAACATTATATATGTTGATAACCTAAATATAATATAGTTAGTTTTAACTAACTGATTGATTCTAATTTTATTAAAATATTGATTAAATACTCATTATTTTTTTAATTTATATATAAAAATAGCTTATTTAAATAAAGCTATAAAAATGTTAATTACTTTTATGCTTTATTATTACAAGAGGTGTTTACATGGAAGATAAAATATTAGAAGGTACAACAACCGTTGGAATAACATGTGCAGACGGAGTCGTTTTTGCAAGTGAAAGAAGAGCAAGCATGGGTAATTTAGTAGCTCATAAAGTTGCAGAAAAGATTTTTGAAATTGATGATCATATTGTAACAACCATTGCTGGTTCAGTTGCAGGTGCACAACAATTAATGAAAATAATTAGTGCAGAAGTATCATTATACAAAATGAGAAATGGTGAAGCAATAAGTATTGAAGCTGCATCTTCATTAGCTTCAAGTATATTAGGTTCAAATCCACTATATGTACAAACATTACTTGGTGGAGTTGACAATAAAGGACCAGCTATATATTCCTTAGATCCTGCTGGAGGAGTAATTAAAGATACTTTCATTTCAACAGGTTCTGGATCTACATTTGCATATGGTGTCTTAGAAGATAGATATCATGATGATATTAAAGTAGATGAAGGATTAGAATTAGCTGTAAGATCAATTAAAGCAGCTGCTGAACGTGACACATATTCAGGAAATGGATATTTGGTTGCTAAAGTAGATAAAAACGGAACAAAAATGTTAGAACAAAAGGAAATTGATGATATATTGAAAAAGATAAACTAATTAATTTTTTTTAACTAACTTATTTTTTATTATTTGTGTAAAAAACATTAGATTATAATCATACTATTTTTTGATCTAATAAAAATTTTACACATCACTTTTTTAAAAAGGGATTATATGACTTCAGAGATTTTAGAAGATATTAAAAAAACAATAGTACAAAAACTACCAGATAATGCACAAGTAGCTAAAGTTGAGTTTGAAGGTCCAGAAGTGGTTATTTATACTAAAAATCCAGAAATAATAACTGAAAATGGAGATTTAATAAGAACTTTAGCAAAAGATTTGAGAAAAAGAATTATTATTCGTTCTGATAAATCAGTATTACTTGATCCAGAAAAAACTATCGAAAAAGTCCATGAGATAGTTCCAGAAGGGGCGGAAATTACAGATATTTATTTTGATGATATTACTTGTGAAGTTGTAATTGAAGCTAAAAAACCAGGACTTGTTATTGGAAAGTATGGAAGTACTTCTAGAAAAATTGTCAAAAATACTGGTTGGGCTCCTAAAATTTTAAGAACCCCTCCAATTTCATCTGAAATTATTGGAAAAGTGAGAAATACTTTAAAAAATAATAGTAAAGAACGTAAAAAAACATTACAAGAACTTGGTAGAAGAATACACCAAGAAACTAAATATCCAAATGATTGGGCAAGAGTCACATCAATGGGTGGTTTTAAAGAAGTAGGTAGATCATGTATGCTTTTACAAACCCCTAACAGTCGTGTTTTATTAGATTGTGGTGTGAATGTAGCTGCACCTGATGATAAAAGTTCATACCCTTACTTAAATGTTCCTGAATTTTCAATAGATGAATTGGATGCTGTTATTATATCTCATGCTCATCTTGATCATTGTGGATTTTTACCTTATCTATATCATTACGGATATGATGGCCCTGTATTTTGTACTACTCCTACAAGAGATTTAATGACTTTATTACAATTAGATCATATTGATATTGCTCATAGAGAAGATAATCCATTACCATTTAATGTTAAACACGTTCAAAAAAGTATAAAACACACTATTACTTTAGATTATGGTGAAGTAACAGATATATCTCCCGATATTAGATTAACACTACATAATGCCGGACATATTTTAGGTTCTGCAATGAGTCATATGCATATTGGAGATGGACAACATAACTTAGTTTATACTGGAGATTTTAAATTTGAAAGAAGTCGTTTACTTGAACCTGCAACTAATAGATTCCCTAGAGCTGAAACTGTAATTATGGAAAGTACTTATGGAGGACATGAAGATGTTCAACCTTCTAGAAATTCTGCAGAAAAAGAAATGATGAAAACAATTTATAAAACTTTGAAACGTGGTGGAAAAGTTTTAGTTCCAGTATTTGCAGTAGGAAGAGCACAAGAGCTAATGGTAGTATTAGAAGAATATATGCGGCATAATATGATTGAAGAGGTACCAATATACATTGATGGAATGATTTGGGAAGCTACAGCTATACATACTGCAAGACCAGAATATTTAAGTAAAGATTTAAGAGATCAAATATTCCACATGGGTAGAAATCCATTTATTTCTGATGCATTCCACAAAGTTCAAAGTGTTGATCAAAGAAAAGAAATTGTTGAAGGAGAACCAGCTATTATATTATCCACATCAGGAATGTTAGCTGGAGGTAATTCTGTAGAATACTTTAAATGGTTATCTGGTGATGAAAAAAGTACTTTAATATTTGTAGGATATCAATCAGAAGGATCCCTTGGACGTAGAATACAAAAAGGTTGGAAAGAAGTACCATTACAAGATGAAGGTAAAACTAAAGTATTTGATGTTAAAATGGAAATTAAAACAATAAATGGTTTCAGTGGGCATTCAAATAGACGCCAATTAATGGAATATGTAAAAAGATTAAATCCAAAACCTGAAAAAGTTATTACTTGTCACGGAGACCCATATAAAACAGTTGATTTAGCATCAAGTATTCATAGAAGTTATAAAATAGAAACTAAAACTCCATTGAATTTAGATAGTACAAGAATTCAGTGAAAAAGTTAATATAAAAATAAGATTATAAATTTATTTAAAAAATTAATAAAATAGGTGTCAAAATGGTTACATATTCACAGTCTGGTGTCGACATAGACCTTGAAGAAGTTACAGTAAGTGAAATAGCATCAAAGCTCAAATCAACACTTAATTATAGAGACATAATAACAGATCATGGTCATTATGCTGCTTTAGTTAAATTAAATGATACTGCTATCGCTATGAGTACTGATGGTGTAGGAAGCAAAATATTAATAGCTAAAATGATGGAAAAATATGATACTGTAGGAATTGATTGTATAGCTATGGTAGTAAATGATATTCTTTGTGTTGGAGCAGAACCAATAGCTTTAGTTGATTATTTAGCAGTAGAAGAACCTAGTCCAGAAATGGCTGGCGAGATAGCTGAAGGCCTTGTTAAAGGAGCAGAATTATCTAAAATAGCTATAATTGGTGGAGAAACTGCATCATTACCTGAAATTATAAAAGATTTTGATTTAGCAGGGACTGGAATTGGTTTCGTTGATACTGATAAAATTATTACAGGTTCAGACATACAAGAAGATGATGTTTTAATAGGCCTTAGAAGTAGTGGAATTCATAGTAATGGATTAACTTTAGCTCGAAAAGCTATATTTGAAAAAGCGAAATTTAAAGTTACTGATAAAATGCCAAATTCAGACATTACTGTTGGAGAAGAATTACTTAAACCAACTGAAATTTATGTTAAACCTATTGTTAACTTACTTAAACAAAATTTCGAAATAAAAGGATTAGCTCATATTACTGGTGGAGGATTTAATAATCTTAAACGCCTTAAAAAAGGTGTTGGATTTGATATAAATAATCTCCCTGAACCTCAAGATATATTTAAATTAATACATGAACAAGATGTAGACATATCTGAAATGTATAAAGTATTTAATATGGGAATAGGTTTTATTATAGTTGCTAAAGAAGATGAAGCAACTGACATTATTAATTTTTTAAATAAAGATTGTGAAGCTTATAAAATTGGAAAAGTTACCGCAAATGAAAAAGTTGTAGTTAAATCATTTGAAGGTAGTATCATTGAATATTAAAAGGTATTAATATGAAAATTACAGAACAAAAGGAATATGCACTTGTAAAAGAAATATTATCCAAATTAGGTGCAAGTGAAGAAGATTGTAAAATAGTAGCGGAAGCTACATTAGATGCTGATTTAAAAGGATTTACTTCCCACGGACTTGGAAGATTTCCACAATATATTAAAGGAATAGAGTTAAAAACAATATCTTTAGAAGATAATATCACAATAGAAAAAGAAACTCCTGCAATCGCTTTAATAAATGGTAATAGTGGTTTTGGTCAAGCAATAGCATATAAAGCTATGAAATTAGCTATTAAAAAAGCTAAAGAAATAGGTATTGGATGTGTTGGAACCCATAATGGAAATCATTTTGGAGTTACAGGATACTATTCTGATTTAGCTATTAGGGAAGATGTTATTGGACTTGTTATAGCAAATACTGATCCAGGTGTAGCACCATTAGGAGCAAGTAAACCTGTTTTAGGTACAAATCCAGTATCTATTGGAATTCCATCTAGTGATACATATATAGCATTAGATATGGCAACTTCTGAATCTGCTAGAGGAAAATTATTAGAAGCTAAAAGAAAAGGAGAAGAAATACCTCCAAATGTCGCATTAGATAAAGATGGTAATCCTACAACTAATCCTGAAGAAGCATTGAAAGGTTCAATATTACCATTTGGAGCGCATAAAGGATATGGACTATCATTTATGATAGAATTATTAGCTGGACCTCTCGTAGGTGCTGCATATGGAAGTAATGTAACTGGTACTGCAGGTACTGATGTTGATTGTACAAAAGGAGATTTATTCTTAGCTATTGATCCATCAAAATTTGTAGACTTTGAAACTTTTGAAGAACAAGTAGAAGACTTTGTTAGTGAAGTAAGATCTGCGGGAAACACATTTGTTCCTGGTGACTTGGAAGTAAAAAGAGTTGCTGAAGCTCAGGAAAATGGAATGACTATTGATCCTAATTTATATACTCAATTAAAAGATATTTGTGATAATTTAGATATCAATATCGATGAATATATTACAAAATAAATATTAACTCAATAATATT
>JAJDHW010000006.1 GCA_030266405.1 Methanobrevibacter sp. OttesenSCG-928-I08 | reverse complement strand
TGTTCATAGTTATGTTTAGAATATAAATTAATCGATGAATATAAAACAAAAAATATTTCTTAATATGGTTTGATTGTAAATGATTGATGAAGATAAAACAAAAAAACAAAGACCAATTCAAATTTTTTCTAAACAAGGGGATTCATTGGAAGTTAATGTAATTAAAAGTCCAGTTAAACTCACTATTTTAGAAATGTTAAAGACAAATGAAATGGAATTTGATGAAATTGTTAATAACACTGGAAAATCTAAATCAACAATTTCTGTACATTTAAAAAGCTTAAGAGAGCAAGATATAATTTCTTATAGACATGATCCTGATGATAATAGGAAAAAAATATTCTATTTAAATTCTAGGTTCCTAGGTGCAGTTAATATTTCTGAATCTAAAGAAATTGCTGAAAAGAAAAAAGAATTTTTAATTGAAAATTTAATCAATAGTGAAGATTTTGATTTTTCTCTTTTAATGTTTCATACTTTAAGATCAACATTAATTGAAGAGGGAGTAAATATTGATCCTATTTTATATGAAACTGGGTTAAGTGTAGGATATGCAATTTTTGATTTGATTAAAGATGAAGATTTCAATGTATTTTCTCAAAATTTAATTGATTTTTGGGATGAGAAAGGTTTAGGAAAACTTTCAATAGATAAAGGACAAGTTATTAAAATAAATTCATTAGATTGTTTCGAATGTTCATTTTTACCAAAAACTGGAAAACCTGCGTGTTTTTTTGATGGTGGGGTACTTGAAGCTATTTTTGCATCTTATTTCAAATTTCCTATTGATGTTGTTGAAGTCAAATGTTACACTATGGGGGATGAACAGTGTACATTTGAAATTGAACCCAAAAAATAATTTTTGAAATTGGCAAACAAAAGGTTTTTTAAACCTTTTTTATTTTCTTTTAACTATTGTAGTTGTAAGATAAGGTTTATTTTTTGAAAAACCTTTTATTATTTTTTCATTTTTATTAGTACAATTTTCAACAGAGATTATTTCTTTTGTTCCTTCTTTTGAATTTATTAAATTTTCTAATTCTTCAGTATTTCTTGAAGCTTTCATTAAAGCAATACTATCACTAAAATCTAAGACATTACTTATTCTATTATCTATTTTTGGAACAATAGTTAATATTTCATTTTTTTCAACTAATGGTTGATTAATACTAGCAGCACAAGCTGTAAATGAAGTAATTCCAGGTATAATTTCAGTTACATAATTATCTTTCAATCGTTTTTGAACATATGAAAAAGTACTGAATATTGAAGGATCACCTAAAGTTATAAATGCAACATCACGTCCAGAGTCTAAATAATTAGCTATAATGGCTGAAGCATCATCCCAATGTTTTTCTAAAATTGAATCATCTTCTACCATTGGAAACACTGGTTCGACAATCATTAATTTTTTATAATCTTCACGCTCTTCTAGTGTAGGTTTTACAATAGACAATGCAATACTTTCTTTGTTTGGAGAAGATTTAGGAGCACATATTACTTTTACTTTTTTCAATGTTTTAGAAGCCTTTATAGTTAAAAGCTCGCTATCTCCAGGTCCAACACCAATTCCGATTAATTTTCCTTTTTCACTCATTAAATCACTTTTATTAATAAATTATTATTTTTCAAATACACTTTCTATACTTTATTTATACAATAATTACTAATATAATTTTGATGTCAAATTCTATTTTTTGTTCTGATTGTGGTATGATTAAAAGTAATTGTGTATGTGGTAAACACGATGCTAAACATATAAAAATCAAGAACAACTCAGAAAAAAAGAAAAAATCTAAATCTAAAGGATTATTTAGCTTTAAAAAACCTAAAACTATTGAAGAAATGATTGATAGTGAAGATATTCCTGAAGTTTATTCTATTGAAGATCATAGGTTGGATTCAGAAACAATTTTAAAACTAAAAAATCAATATCCTAATATAGATGAGGATATTATTGAGAACTTTCCATTTGAAAAGCCTAGAACCGGACAACTTCAGATTATACAAGATATTAATGAAGCTATTCAAAATGGATTTAAATACATTATTCTTGAGGCAGGAACTGGAACTGGAAAATCAGTAATAGCCACTACTCTTGCTCAAATGTATGAATCTGCTTATATTTTAACTATGACAAAACAGTTACAAGCACAATATACTGAAGAATTTGACTTTCCTTTAGTTAAAGGTAGAGGTAATTTTAGCTGTCTTCAGGATAATTTAGACTCTACTTGTGATATTGGAACATGTAAAACAACTCCTTCATCAAGTAAGTTTTTCTGTCAATATGGTGTAGCTAAAAATCCAACTTTAGGTGCAAAAGAAGCTTTTGAAGACTCGTTTGGAGGGCCTATTTTTTATCAATCAGATGCACATTGTCATTATTGGAATCAAAAAGCTAATGCAATCAATTCGCCTATTACTTTAATGAATTATGATTATGCAATATTGGAATTAAATTATGTTAAACATTTTGCTCCAAGATCTCTTTTAATTTTAGATGAAGCTCATAACATTGAAAATAAGTTAATGAGAACAATGGAAGTTGTTTTATATAATAAACGATTAGAAAAGGATATTAATAAAGCTATTAGTCCTAAAACCATTAAAAATGGAGAAGTTAAAGATTGGATTATGGAAATTGATGCAATTTATGATGCATATAAAGAAATTGATACTAAAGACTTATCTAAAAGTAAAGTTGAACGAATTGTTTCAACAATTTCAAGACTTAAACAATTAAGAGATAACCTAGAAAAAGAGCCAAAAAATTGGGTAATTGATCCTGATGAGAGCGGTGTTGCATTTAAACCTTTAAGAGTTCATCAATATGCTAAAGATTACTTATTTAAATATGGGGATGTTTGTATATTTTTAAGTGCGACAATTTTATCTCATAAAATGTTTTCTAAGTGGTTAGGTCTTAATCCAAATGAAGTTTATCATGTGAAAGTAGATAGTCCATTTCCTCCAGAAAAACGACCAATAATACTTGATTTAGCAGGAAAAATGTCTGCAAATAGAATAAAACAAACTGCTCCAAAAACAATTAATATCTTAAAGGAAATCCTTGAAAAACACAAAAATGATAAAGGATTGATTCATACTAATAGTTATAAATGTCAAAATTATATTAATAAACATTTACATAATTCTAGATTAATTTCACACAATTCTTTAAATAGAGAAACGGTTTTAAATCATTTTGAAGAAGATGAAAATCCTTTAGTTCTAGTTTCACCGTCTATGAGTGAAGGCGTGGATTTACCTTATGATAAATGTAGATTTCAGGTAATATATAAAATACCTTTCCCATATCTTGGAGATAAGCAAGTTAATATGAGAAAAAAACGAGATCAAAGATGGTATGCATATAAAACAGTAATGACACTTATGCAAGCATATGGTAGAGGAATGCGTGCAGAAGATGATTACTGTTATACATATGTTCTTGATAGTGATATTAATTTACTTTTTAAAAGTCCAATGTTTAAATCACTTATTCCTGAATTTTTTAAAGAAGCTATTGTTGATGATAGCTAATTCTTTTTATTTTTTTAATTTATTATCTATTTTGTCTTGTTTAGATTTGACCCAATCATAACCTTTTTCATAAAATGGACAAGACTCAATACAATAAGTACATCCATCACTACAACCTATACATCTCTCTTCAATAAGGTAAGCTTTATCTGATTTGTCTTCTTTTTCAAGTAATGCAAGTTCTGGACAAGCTTTTATACACTTACTGCATCTTTTACAATATTCTCTAATCCACTCATATTCATTAAATTCATTAAATGGTAAATTCTCTATTGAAGTTAATATTGCAGATACTTTAACTCTTGAAGCAAGTTCGGGAGTTATTAATAACCCACTTTTTCCAATATATCCTAAGCCAGCATCTTGGCCTAATGTTGAAAAATCTGTTAATTCTTCTCTTGGATGACCAACTTGAGTTTCATAACCTAATTTTCTTAGTTCATCTGATATTAAATAAGTAGCTTTTCCAAACTTCTTATATAATTTATCATTAAGTTTTTGAGATTCCATGCCTGGATCTTCATTTATAATATCCATTCCAATAGGCATTGTTAAAACAATAGCATTTTGATACTCTAAATTATCATCATTTAAGAAAACATCATCTGATAATTTAGTATAACCTATACTAACAATTCCTAATTCACTTGCTATTTCTTTTATTTTATTAATATCATCTTTACTTATTGTTTTTTTAGGATTTTTAGGATTAATTATAGTAGATTCATCAGTCGATAATTCACTTCCTGAGCAACAACTTGTTGTTTGAACTTGATTACAACATCCTTTTTCTTCCATTCAATCACCTTTTTTAATAATATTTTCAATAAATCCTATAATTTCTGGATTTTTTAAGCTATAATATGTCCATTTTCCATCTTTTCTTAAATTAACTAAATCAGCTCTTTTTAAAATAGCTAAATGATGTGAAATGGTTGATTGAGGTTTATCTAAACCTTCATTTATATAACAAACACATAGCTCTTTATTTTTCAATAAATATAATATTTTAACTCTTAATGGATCTGAAATAGCTTTAAATATTTCAGCTATTAAATCAACTTCCTTTTCAGAAGGAATATTTTTTATCAAAGAGGAAATATCTATTTTATTACAACTATTCATATCTTCTTTTATATTCATCTACATATTTAAATATTTCGATGTGTTGATTTAAAGATATTTTTTTTAAAATTTAATTTTCACTTAAACTCTTTAAATTAGCTATGTTTTGATTTTAAAAGAATAATATTCTTTTTTATATAAAAAAATTAAAATATCATACTAATTAATGCAATTAAAAAAACTAATATTAAATTATATAATAATATATTTATAATGCTATAAAGATAAAATCCGCTTTGTTTTCTAATGTCAAATACAAGAAATTTATTAATATAATCTGGACATAAAATTAATGAAGTCGTTATAAATAAATATATTCCTAATATTGGGAAACTAATTAATGGAATATTGTTTATATTGAAAAAGACAGATAACCATAATAATCCAAATATTATAATTGACAAAGAAGAGATTAAAGATAAAAACCAGTAATATGTTGGGTCATATCCAATAATAACATCTCTTTTATTTGAAATTACTTTACTTTCTTCATTAAAACAAGTTTTTCTTCTTAAAAACATAAAACATATAGGATATAAAAATATACTTCCAATTATATAACCTAATATCATATTATTTATGAAATATCCTGCAAAATAACATCCTACAAATATTCCGCTGCATAAAAATAGAAATTGTATAATTTTTCCTTCAAATGATAATCTTATGGAATAAGTAGGATTCAATTTTTCAAAAAGTTTTTCTAAAGGCGTAATTATTATTTCATTTAGAATTATAGAAAAAAAATGATCCATAAAATTTAAAATCATATGTTGGTTTTTCTAAAACATCTGTACTGTACATAGTAAAGTTTTTTTCAAAAAATTTTAATAAAAATAGAAATAAAGAACAAAAAATCACTATGGATTCTGTTAAACTGAATAATGCTAAAAATATATTAAAATAATCAAAAGAAAATATAATTGAAATTATTAAACTTAAAAATGAACCTAGTATAAGAAATAGTATTGAATGAATTTTCACTTCTTTTGAATTCAAAGATGTTATTGGTGAAAATATAATTTCTGAAAGACTTTTACTCATATAATATCATTTAATTTTTATTATAATTTTAATAATTAAAATATGGTAATTTATATTATTAAATTTTCATTGTTTAAATTTTAATTTATTTAGTATTATTATTTATAAAACGAGCCTGGAGGGATTTGAACCCCCGATCTTAGGATCCGAAGTCCTATGTCATTCCAGACTAGACCACAGGCCCATTATTCTTTAAAATATAAAAAATAAAAAAATTATTCTTCTTTATCTTTTTTAGAAGAACTTTTTTCTACTTTTTCATCAATAGATACAATTGGAATTGAAGTTTCTATATCTTCTACTTCTTCTAATTTTTCAAAAATATCATCAATTGATTGATCAGTAACACCATCAGTTTCAATTGTCTTTTTTATTGTAGTTTTTTTAGTTATACTTTCTTTTTCTTTTTTATCTTTTTTTATAGAAGAAACAGTATGCTTATAACTTTCACTTTCTACTTTTGATGTTGGTTTTTTTAAGTTAGATTTAATAGAAGCAATATCAAATTCTCCAATTTTGTAGGAGTCTCTATCGATTGGTGGTTCTTCAATTATGGGGGTGGGATGATTTTTCTCTTTAGAAGAAGATTTTTTTCTTTTTTTGGTGTTATCTTTTTCTAAATTATCTATAGAACTAGCTAAATCTCCAAAAGGATTTTTCAACGAAAATCCTTTATATGTTGAAAAAATCAGTAAAATGATTCCAATAAATAATAAAAATACTCCTGTACCATTTACTTCACCAGAAACTACATTATCAACAATTCTATCAGATCCTCCAGATATAACAAATATTGCAGATATTATAAATACAACTCCAAGAACAATACCTAAAATGCTTATAAAAGAAACATTTTTAATTTTTAAGGTTGTTATTTTATTCAATTGATTGTATAATTCATCGTCATCATCTTCATCTAATTTTTCAGATTCTAAGACTTCGTCATCTCTAAATGTATTTTCAATGCTTTTAAAGTCCCCATTTTCATCTTCTTTAAAGTCAGATATTTCTGGAAAAACATCATTGTCATCATCATTCGTTGTTTTCACAATAAAATCTTCATCGATTTCATTATCTTTCAAAACAACGGTTTTTTGCGAGCTTTTTGATGGGTTAAATATGAATTCATCATCAATTTCATTAATTTCAATGATTTCTTCTTCTTTTTCTTCAAATTCAAAATCATCTTTCAATGGTTCTATTTGATCTTCATATTCCTCTTCCATTTTAAAAACGGATTTTTTATCATCTTCATAATATTCGTCTTCTTCGGCATCAATTTTTCTGACACTACTCATAATATCTTTAAGATGAGAAATTCGTTTTTCTTTTTCATCAGAATCTTTCATAAAAAAACCTCTTATTTAATCGTATTCTCTCCATGTATGTTTACAGGAAGTACATCTTAAAAAACGAGTTTCTGCTTCATCAGCACTTCTAGTTTGTTGAAGCCACCATTCAGCTTTTTTATTACCGCACTCGGGACAGGTAACATTAGTTGTAGGGAGAGTATTCACGTCTTCTCCTTTAAGAATAACGTTATCTTTGCTTTCGATTTTTTCAGAAACTTCATATTGATTAGTGTCAGATAAATTTTTTTCATAGCCACATTTGCACTTTAATTTATCATCTTGTGGAAGTAACATTGCACCACATTCAGGACAAAATTCCATTAAATGCCTCCAATATTTTGTATCATTTTTCTATAATTTTGATTTGATTTTATTAAATTTAAATTAGAAAATAAATTATCTTTATTTATTTATTAAGTAGTAATTTACTTTGATTTTATATTTAAATATTTACTATTTCAAACTCTATTTATTTAACTTGGAATAAAGATTAAAAGAATCTTGTAATATTTTGGCATGATCAAAAGCTAAATTCATATTTTCTAATTCTTTCTGAGAAAAAATAGCTATTTCTAATGCATCACTACTAGCTTTCATATTGTTAATTTTTCCTTTTCCAATATATGCAATTGTTACAGTATGTCCTCTAGGGTCACGTGTTGGATTAGAATAAACTCCACAAATAGCTACTAATTTAACATCAATATTGGTTTCTTCTTTACATTCGCGGATAGCTGCATTTTCTACAGTTTCTCCATATTCAACGAAACCACCAGGTATTGCCCAAAAATTTTTATAGGGATTATTTTTTCTTTTAATTAAAATAATCCTTCCATCTTCATTAAAAATAATAATATCTACAGTTAAAGATGGTTTCCTGTAGGTATTCATTTTATCTATTATATAGCTTCAACTAACTTTTTAAATTCTTCAACATCTTTTTTTAATTTTTTAGATGCTTTTAAAAGAACTTTATTAGGTCTTTTTCCTCTTTTAGTCTTTATAGTCATATTTGGTTCCCCTATTAGGGGATGATCAATACTATAAACTGCATATTCAACATCTTTATCTTTCATTAAATTACTTCTTAAAGCATTACAAACTCCATGGCTTTCTCCATGAGCTATAAATTCAAGTTCTAATGTTTTATCTTCTATTATTTCAATATTATCCATATTATCATCTTTAAATATAATTATTCATTAACATAATTTGAAGAAACTTTTCGTTTCTCTTTTTTATTACATACTTCACAATAAAGTTCATCTGGTTTAGATGTTGTTTTCATATAAGCTCGGCATCTTGTACACATAGCTTTAACAACTCCACATTCATCATGTATTGTGCTTAAATCTACATTGTCTGAGGATATTTTACTTACTTCTCCTTCAATTATATCTCCAATTCTAAATGCATCAGTTAATTTATCTAAATATCCATTTTTAACTTGAGAAATATGTATTGCTCCCATATAGGGAAGAGCTAATTGACGGTCAGTATGTTTTAATCTATCAAGATTAATCATAGCTCTTTGGCCTCTAACATCTGTTATTTGACCATATATTCTGTCGCCGATTTTTAAAACTGATGGTTCTCCAGATTTTGGAATAATAGATATTGTTCTATTATCTATGGTTACATTTCCAGCGATACTTGATTTAATATCACCTTCATCATCGTAAGTTCCGTTTCCAGGCAAATATTGTTCTATTATTCCTAGAAAATCTCCAGGAACTACTAAATCTCCATTTTCAATTTTCATAACTAACCACAATTATAAGGAATTTTTATTAATATTATAGTTTTATAAATATTTATATAAATATATTTGTTTTATTATTATTTTTTTTAAAAATCAATCATATCTTTCATGAAATAAAATTTCATCTAACTGATAATCTTTCCATTCTCTTTTGTTTAAAACAATTTCTAGTTCTTGAGGTGTAATTAAAGGTTTTTTATACATTTGGGAATCATCAATAGCTATTCTAGGACAAGCTGTCACAACAAAACTATCTAAATCCATATATGGGAGCAATGCATCAGGATTAATATTTTCAAGTAAAATAATATATGCTTCCATTTTAGAATCTTCTAATAACTTTTTTATATCTTTAGCTAAGTTCATTCTATATTGTCCTTCTTTAGATGAAACAATTATTCCCCATTTTTTAGCTTCTTTTGCTTTAACTATTCTTGCAAAACGAATTCTTAAAATTTTATCTGCAAAATCGCTTATTTCTCTTGATTCTCCATTATATGGGTCAATAGCTAAAACTGGTTTTTTTGTAAATAGATAAACTCCTAATGGGTGAAAACTTCCACTTCCAATAAATAAATAAAGTTCAGCATCTAATTTCTTTATAGAAGAAAAATTACAACCTAACACCTGTCCTTTTCTTGTGCTTTTTGAGGAACCTAAAACTATTTCTTTTCCATTATCTTCTAAATAATCTTTTATTTCATCTAAAAGATGTAAATGTTGAGTAGTAGTTACAAGTGCTATTTTTGAATAATCTTTTAATAAATCCATAGATTTTTTCAATGTTTTTTTAACATCAATATTTGCAAAAGCTTCAACAAACACTGTAGGAACTTCATATTTTAATGGAAGAGGGGTATGGCCATAATGAACTATTAAATCTATGAATCCTTTCATTTTAGAATCACTTACATCACAAGCTCCAAAACAAGGATCTCCAGATATTATTACTGTAGCTTCAGTTTCATTTTCTATTTTTTTAGCTATTTTAATAGCTTGTGTTTTTAAACCTTCTGGAAACTGTAATCCCACAGTTCTAACATTTTTAGAGTTTATTCTTTTTATAACTCTTTCAAGATCCATATTATATAATGACATTTTAATCTTCAATTGTAGACTCTATTACCACTTTTCCATCAACAACATCTATTTTTACAATGGTTAAAATCGGAACACCAGTTTCTTTCTCAACAATATTTTTTCCATCACCTTTTTCAATTACAGCTATTGCAGATACAATATCAACTTCCATTTCTTTTAAGGCATTTAATGAAGATATTAATGTTCCTCCAGTACTTACAACATCATCAATTAAGATGATTTTTTCTCCTTTTTTTAAATCATTAATGTATAAATCTGATTCTCCATAACCTGTTTGTTGATGAATTATTTTTTCTCCTTCAAGCCCATATTGTCTTTTTCTAATAACTACAAACGGAATATTTAATTTAAGAGAAAGAGCAGTAGCTAAATGAATTCCCATTGCTTCAATTGCTACTATTTTATCAACATCTGAATTAATTTTTTCTTCCAATACTTCTGTCAATTCATTTAATATTTTAGGTTCCATTGCAGGAACTCCATCACTTATTGGATTAACAAAGTAATTATATTCTCCTTTTTTAACAATTGGAGAATTTTCTAATGATTTTTTAACTTCTTTAAGCATTATTTCACACTATTTATTATTTAAAAACATAAAAAATTATAAAACAATTAGTTTATATATTTTTAATTAAATATAAAATTGAGTGATAAAATATGCTTGGAAACTTAGGTGAAAATCTTACTAATACAATGAAAAAATTAGTAGGAATGAGTGTTATTGATAAAAAAACAATAAAAGAAGTTGTAAAAGAAATACAACGCGCTCTTATCCAATCTGATGTTAATATTAAGTTAGTTTTAGATTTATCCAAAAAAATTGAAACAAGAGCTCTTGATGAAGAACCTCCTAAGGGTATAACTCCTAGAGAATATGTTATAACTATTATTTATGAAGAAATGGTAAACCTATTAGGTAAAGAAGGAGCAGGTCTTGATATTAATGAAAAACCTTATAAAATATTATTTTTAGGTTTACAAGGTAGTGGTAAAACAACTACTATTGGTAAGTTATGTAAATATTTACAAAAAAAAGGTTTCAACCCTGCTGTAGTCTGTACTGATACATGGAGACCTGCAGCATATGAGCAATTAAAACAATTAACAGAAGAAATGCAAATTCCTCTTTATGGGGATCCAAATAATAAAGACGCTCTAGACCTTGCAGAAAAAGGTCTTAAAGAATTTAGAAATAAAAAAGTTATTATTTTTGATACAGCTGGTAGACATAAAGAAGAATCTGATTTATTAAATGAAATGAAAGATTTAGATGAAATTATTCATCCTACAGAATCTATTTTAGTTATTGATGGGACTATTGGCCAACAAGCTGGAGAACAAGCTAAAGCATTTTCAAAAGCTACAGATATTGGATCTATTATAATTTCTAAATTAGATGGCTCAGCCAAAGGTGGAGGAGCATTATCTGCAGTTGCAGAAACTGGAGCTCCTATCAAATTCATTGGTACTGGTGAGAGAATAGATGATTTTGAACTATTTGATCCAGAAAGGTTTATATCTAGATTATTAGGTATGGGGGATATTCAAAGTCTCATTGAAAAAGCTGAAGAAACTATTGATGAAGATTTAGCAGAAAAAACCATGAATGCTATGATGAGTGGTAAATTCACACTTTCTGATATGCAAAATCAATTTGAAATGATGAATAAAATGGGTCCTATGCAACAAGTTTTAAATATGATTCCAGGCCTTGGAGGAAAAGTACCTAAAGAAGCTTCTAAAATGACTGAGGATAAAATTAATGATTATAAAATAATGATGTCTTCTATGACTGAAGAAGAAATGGAAAATCCTAAAATTATTAAACAATCTAGAATTTTAAGGATTGCTAGAGGTTCTGGTGTTGATGAAGCAGATGTTAAAGACCTTTTAAAATATTATAACAATACTAAAAAAGCAATGAAAGGTATTGGAAAACATGGCCGTATGGGTGGAAGCTCTATGGGTCGTTTGATGGGTCAATTTATGAAATAGCTTTTAGTGAGATTATGGATATTGAAATATTAGAAAAAGCCCAAACATTAATTGATTCTTTAGATAATGAAATATGTAATCATTGTCTAGGTCGTAAGTTTTCAAATGTTCTTGATATTGATGGAAATGTTAAAAGAGGAGAAGCTATTAGGAAAGAATTAAATCTTACTACTCCTAACACCTGTTCTGTGTGTAATAATATTTTCTCTAAAATTGATGAATCTTTAGTTTTAAAAGTACTTGATAAAATTGATTTTTTAAATATAGAGTTTGAAACTTTTTTAGTTGGCTCAAAAGTACCTAAATCAATTATTGAAAAAGATGAATCATTAGATGAATCTTTTGATTTCGATGTTGAAAATATTAAAAAAGAAATTAATCGTGAAGTAGGTAAACTCCTTGAAAGTAGCTTAAAAAAGGAAGTTGAATTTGAAAAACAAGACATTGTAGTTACTGTTAATTTCAATGATTTTTTAAATGATAATATCAAAGTTAGAATTCAAATTAATCCAATTTTTATTGAAGGGAAATATAATAAATTTTTAAGAGGTATTCCACAAACTAAATGGCCTTGTAGTAAATGTAAAGGTAAAGGATGTTTAGAATGTGATTTCACAGGTAAACAATATAAAGAATCTGTTGAAGAGCTAATTTCAGAAACTGTTTTAGAATATAGTAAGGGATTTGAGGCTAAATTTCATGGCGCAGGTAGGGAAGACATTGATGTTTTAATGCTTGGTTCAGGTAGGCCTTTTGTTTTAGAAATTAAAGAACCTAAAATTAGAAAATTAGATTTAAAGTTTTTAGAAAAAAAAATTAATGAAATTAATGATAAAAAAACTGCTTATCATAATTTAAAATTTGTTGAGAGAAAAAGAAAAGCTGAAATTAAAATATCTTCTCCGGATACATTTAAAGTTTATAAAGCTCTTGTTACATGTAGTGAAGAATTTGACAAAGATAAATTAAATAATTTAAGTAAATTATCTGATATAAATCAGTTAACTCCTACAAGAGTATTACATAGACGTGCAGACAAAGTTCGTTCTAAACAAGTTAAAAAAATAAATACAGAAATTGTTGATTCTACAACATTTGAGATGATTGTTAAAACAGATGGCGGTTTATATATTAAAGAATTAATTTCTGGGGATAATGGACGAACTAAACCTAGTGTATCAGATATTTTAGGAATAGATTGTCTTTGTAAGCAATTAGATGTAGTTGAAGTTAGTGAAAAATAAGTACTTAAAAAACTTAAAAACTAAAACTATATTAATACCTTTATATAAATAATTTTAATATTATCAAAGATAATAAAATTTTTGACTTAATTCAATTTTATAATTTTTATAATTTTTATATTGTAATTGGAAAAACACATTATAATATAATTCTTTGATAGCTTAATGACTTTGATTAAATAGTCAAATAGCTTTTTTATTGTTAAATATTACAGAGGTATGGAAATGAAAAGATCAAGAGGATTTAAAAGTAAATCAAGAAAAAAAATGACTAAAGTTGCAAGAGAAGGTAGGTCTAATCCTATCACTAAAAAACTTCAAAGATTTGAAGCTGAAGATTTAGTTCATATTATTATTGATCCAAGTATTCAAAAAGGTCAACCACACCCAAGATTCCACGGAAAAACTGCTAAAGTCGTTGGTGAAAAGGGTAAAGCTTATATTTTAGCTTTAAATGATGGAAATAAAGCTAAAGAGTTAATAGTTAGACCTGATCACTTGAAAATGCAAGAGTGAGCGCATGATAGGAAAAAATGTTGTAGAAACTAAACCTATACCTGCAGCTAAGGTAAAAGCTATTCTTGAGGATTTTGCTGAAGAAAATGAACTTAATTACGAGCAAAATATCACTTTAAATCATGTTTCAAGATTCAAACAATTTTCACTTGAAGATACTGAAAAAATCCTTGAAGAACTTGAAAAAATCATTAAACCTAAATATGCTGTACGTATAGTTGATTTAATACCAGTAGATTTAGCTGATTTAAGACTAATTTTCGCAAAAGAAAAAATTCCTATTAAAAAAGAAGAAATGGAAGAAATTCTAAAAGTTCTAGATAAATACGATACTTTAGAATAATTAGAATATTTTAAATATTTTTTTTTAAAAATAGCTAATTTTACTTATTTTATTTACTGAGTTAAACTTATTACTTAGTAATTATAAATTTATAGTCTAATTGAATAAAAAATTTTAATATAAAAGTACTAAGAGGTGAGAGAATGGAAAGAAATAACAACGAAAAACCAAAACAAACTTTAAAAAAAGAAGATAATGCAGTTATATTAGATTATCTTAGTTTAGGTTATGTTAAATCAGACATGTCTAAGTTTCGAGGAAAACCTATTGCTCAATCTATTGGTACTGAAAATTTTACTTTATTAGAACTAAGCCCTAAAGAAGGAGTTAATTTAGAAATTCACGATGAAGTTTATATTGGTAAAGGTAAAAGAGAAAAAATCAATAGAATACTTGGAAAACTTGATTTTGAAAACTTAACTGCTACTAGCCGGATTGAAATAGACTATGCAATTCGTGATATAATAGAAGATAATGAAGAAAAATATGTTGAATTTTTTAATACTGTAGGACCATTAAGTACTAGATTACATAAATTAGAACTTATTCCAGGTATTGGTAAAAAACATATGTGGGCAATAATAGAAGAAAGAAAGAAAAAACCTTTTGAAAGTTTTGAAGATATTAAACAAAGAGTTCCAGCATTATCTGATCCTGTAGGAATGCTTGTTAAAAGAGTTAAACAAGAATTAGACAATACAGCTGCAAAAAAAGGCAAGAAAAAATACCACATTTTTACTTCTATTCCAAAAAGACACAATGATAATAAGCCTAGAAGAAATTAATTTATTTTGAGGGATTATTTGGATATTCAAGATAGCTATTCTCTAGCTAAAGAAACTAAAGAAATTCTTAAAAAACATAATGCTTATTTAAATAAGAGTCTAGGTCAAAATTATCTTATAGATAACAATAAAAAAGAACAAATTATTAATTTTGCAAACTTAAATAAAAACGATACAGTTCTTGAGGTAGGTTCTGGAATAGGAACTCTAACTCTTGATCTTTCTTTTAAATCTAGAAAAGTAATAGCTATTGAAAAAGATTCTAAAATTTCTAAAATATTAAGTGAAAGATTAGAAAATGCAGGAATTGATAATGTAGAACTTATCAATGATGATGCATTAGATATTGATTTTCCATATTTTAATAAAATTGTTTCAAATTTACCTTATCAAATTTCTTCACCTATAACTTTTAAATTTTTAGATTATACATTTGATTTAGCTATTTTAATGTATCAAAAAGAATTTGCAAATAGAATGAGTAGCAAAATTTCAACTAAAAACTACTCTAGATTATCTACAATGCTTTATTTTAAATGTGATATTGAATATTTAACTAATGTATCAAAAGAATCATTTTTACCTAAACCAAAAATAGATTCTACAGTTATAAAACTTACTCCAAAAATATCTAATGACTTAACCAAAGAAGAATATGATATTTATGGAACTTTTACAAAAGCTCTTTTTCAACATAAAAATAAAAAATCCAGAAATGCAATTATAGATTCAAGACATGTTTTTGGATATAGTGATAAAAAAGAAATAAAAAACACTTTAAATGAAATTGATTCTTTTGATGTTAATGAATTATTATCTAAAAAAGTTGTTAATTCATCCCCTCAAGAGATATTATTTTTGTCTCAGCAACTTAAATATATTATTAAATGAGTAGATTTAAATGACTGATTTTGAAATAGAAAACAATGATTTGGTATATATTCCTGCAGAAGACTCTTTTTTACTTGCAGAAAATTTAGATATAAAATTTGGTGATAAAGTTTTAGAAATAGGTACTGGTTCTGGTATTGTAGCTATGTATGCATCTAAACTAACTGATAATGTAACAGCTACTGATATAAATTTTAATGCAATTGAACTTGCAGAGAAAAACTTTAAAAAAAATAATATTGAAAATATTGAACTATTATTTGGAAATTTATTTGAACCAGTAAAAAATAGAAAGTTTGATGTAATTTTATTTAACACTCCATATCTACCTACTGAAAGTGAAGATATTTTAGATGATGATTTAAATTATGCATTTGATGGTGGATTAGATGGTCGTCAAGTAATTGATCTTTTTTTAAATGAAGTGAAAAATCACTTAAACGATAGTGGAAAAGTCCAATTAATTCAGTCTTCATTATCAGACATTGAAAAAACATTAGACAGACTTGATGAATTAGGCTTTGTAAGTGAAGTAGCTAAAGAAGAAAGGTTTTTTTTCGAGCAAGTTGTTTTAATTAATGGATATTTGTAAAAAATTAAGGTTTTTTATTTAAATTATAAAAAAACTTTTTTTAAATATTTTTTTTAGTAGCTGTCATTGCAAATAATGTTATTTGATTATCTGTATCTGCATCTAAAAAATCAACATCATCAAATTGAGGATATTCTACTTCTACATCTTGAAGTCCCATATCATCTAAGTTAAGATTTTCTCTTACCCAATGTCCCCAAGAATACCAAATTTCCTTTGAATCAGGAATATTATAACATGAAGTAATATTTACAATACCTGTTTTCTCCCATAGGGATTTCCACCATTCTTTGCTATGAAATGAAAACATATCTTCACTCCAAAGTGATGCATGTGTGTCAGGATAACCTTTTTCAAATTCTTGCATAAGTCCAGGTGAGACAATTCCAAATTGGCCTCCTGGTTTTACAAGTTTTGAAAAAGTAGTTGGGAAATAAATCTCATCAGCACCATAATATTGATAACTATCAATAGCTATTGCTGCATCAAAAAAATCTTTAGCATATGGGAGAGCATGAGCTTCTGCTTTAATTGGAAATACTTTATCTTCAACACCTGCTTCTTTAAATCTTTTTAAATTTTCGCTTGGATCTACCCATAAATCATTTGCAAATACTGTTACACCATATTCTTTTGCAAGAAAAATAGAAGTTAAACCTTTTCCACATCCCATATCTAAAATTTTCATATTTGGACGTAATTCCATATTATCACATAAATTTTCAAGTAATTTAAGTGGATTAGGACCCATCCAATTTTCTTCAATAAATTTCAAATCATATTTTTCAGTTTTAGGATATTGTTTCATATTAATTTACTCCAGTACATTAAAAAAGATTTATAATTCACCATTAAATACTAATGTTGCAGGGCCTTCCATTAATGTACCAATTTCATTATTTTTCTCATAAACATTGAAATTAAGATCTCCTCCAGGTAAATGAAGTAAAATATCTTTATCAAAATAACCTAATTTATACCCTACAATAGCTGTTGCAGTTGCACCAGTTCCACATGCAAGTGTAATTCCTGCACCACGTTCCCATGTAATCATTTTACCTTCATTTTTAGATGTAGCTTCAACAAAATGAACATTTATTTTATTTGGGAAAAGTTCGTGTTGTTCAATAGCTGGACCAAAGATATCGAGGTCAATTTCATCTATATTATCTACAAAAACTATTGCATGAGGATTTCCAACACTAATAGCTGTTAAATTAAAAGTTTCATCAGCAGCATCAAATTTTTCATTTATAAATTCTTCTTTATCTGAGGTCATTGGGATTTCTTTTGTTTTAAAAGTAGATGTTCCCATATCTACTTTAAAAAGAACAGGTTCATCATTTTCAAAGATAATATTGATTGTTTTTATTCCTGATTTAGTTTCAACTTCCATTGTTTCTTTTTTAATTATTTCATTTCTATAAACAAAATCTGCAAAACAACGAATACCATTTCCACACATTTCTGCTTCAGATCCATCAGGATTAAACATTCTATAATTTATGTCTGCTTTAGTAGAAGGAGATACGAATAAAACACCATCTCCTCCTACTCCCATATGTCTATCACAGATAAATCTAGAAAGCTCACATTTTTTATTTTCAGGTACTCTTTCTTTTTTACTTTCATCAATTATTATGAAATCATTACCTATTCCATGCATTTTAGAAAATTTTAATCCTTTAAAACTCATTTAATACACCTATTTTAAATGTTCAGGCATAGTTTGTTTTTCAAAAATATCATCATAAGTTTGTTCTTCTCTTACAACTATAGTTTCTCCATTACTCACTAAAACTTCTTTAGGAAGAGGTCTTGTGTTATAATTTGAAGCCATAGTAAATGAATAAGCTCCAGCATTTAAAATAGCTAAAGTATCTCCTTCATCGATTTTAGGCATAGGTCTATCTCTTGCAAATAAATCCCCGGATTCACAAACATTTCCTGCAATATCTACTTCTTCTGTATTTTCTTCATTCATTTTATTTGCTACAACAATATGATGGTATGAATCATACATTGCAGGTCTAAGTAATGTATTAAATCCTGCATCTACACCAATGAATTTTCTATAGCTTTGTTTTACACTATTTACTGATACAAGTAACGCCGCTGCATCTGCAACCAAATAACGACCAGGTTCTAAATACATTGTTGGATTATTCATTTTATATTCTTTTAATTTATCTTTAAACAATGCAACATTTTCTTTTGCAAATTTATCAATATCAACAGTGTTTTCAGTTGGTGTGTATGGTACTCCGATTCCTCCACCAAAATCTAAAAATTCAAATTCAATATCAGCTTCTTGGTGAACTTTGCCTGCAATATCCATTGTTGAAGAGATAGCTAGTTTAAATGGCTCAGGATCTAAAATTCCAGAACCAATATGTGAATGCATTCCAACTGGATTAAAACCTAAATCTTTAGCTAAAGAATACACTTCAACTGCTTCACTATCCATAATTCCAAATTTACTCATAACTCCTCCAGTAATACAATGGTCATGGTGACCTGCACCAACCATAGGATTTACTCTGAAAGATATTTTCATTCCATCTGGATCAACTATTTTAGCTAATCTTTTAAGAGCAGAAACAGAATCAATATTTAAAAGAGCTCCAGTATCAGCTACTTCTTTAAGTTCATCATCTTTTATATTGTTCCCAGTAAAAAGAATTCTATCTCCTGAGAACCCTAATTTTTTAGAGATATAAACTTCTCCAGGAGAAACAGCATCAACACAACAACCTTCTTCTTCTAATATTTTTAATACAGCTATGTTTGTGTTAGCTTTACAAGCATAAAATACTTTGAAATCAGAGTAATATTTAGTAAATGCATTATAAAATCTGTTATAATTATCTCTTATTCTATTTTCATCAATTACATAAGTTGGAGTTCCATATTTTTTAGCTATTTCTACAGCATCAACTCCTCCAATATCTAAATGATTTTTTTCATTAACTTTTATATTTAAATCCATGTTATACCTCCTTTTATAAATGAAAAATAAGATTTATCAATAAAAAATATGTTTTTTTTGTTATATATATTTATTTAATGAAGTCAATAAGTATATTTTAGTGATAAAATGGAAAAACCATATGGATTAACAATGAGAGCAGTTGTTAAAAACAATAAAAATGAAATTTTGCTTTTAAGAAGACATCCGGAATCTAGAACAAATCCTCACAAATGGGAATTACCTGGTGGAAAGGTAGATCCTGGAGAATTTTTTGATGAAGCATTAGTCAGGGAATTAAAAGAAGAAACAAATTTAAAAGTTACAATTGGGGATTTTTATGAAGCTATTCAAGATGATTATCCTCATAAACGAACAGTACAACTTGTAATGAATGTTAATATAATTTCAGGAGAGTTAAAAATTAGTGATGAGCATGATGCATTTAAATGGGTAAAAAAAGATGAATTAAAAAACTTAGATATTTCTTCTGCTTTAGAAAAAACACTAAAAAAGAAGAATTGGGAAATTTAACTTAAATTCTCAAATTCTTCATCTAAAGCATCAATTAATTGATTGATTTCTTCTTCAGATATTATAAGTGGTGGAAGGAATCTCAATACTTTTCCTGCAGTACAATTAACTAAAAATCCTTTTTCTCTTAAATCATTAACTATTTCACCACAAGGTTGTGTAAGTTCAATACCTATCATTAGGCCATAACCTCTAACTTCTGTAATAAGATCATATTTATCTTTTAAATTTAATAATTTATTTTTAAAATAATCTCCCATATTCTTAGAGTTTTCAACTAAATCTTCTTCTACTATTGCATCAAGTGTAGCACTAGCTGCAGCACAAATTAATGGTCCTCCTCCAAAAGTAGTTCCATGATCTCCTGGATTAAATCCTGTAGCTATTTCATTTGTAGTTAAAATAGCTCCAATAGGAACGCCTCCTCCAAGAGCTTTAGCTAAAGTCATAATATCTGGTTTTACATCAAATAATTCATGTGCAAACATAGTTCCACATCTTCCAAGGCCAGTTTGAACTTCATCAAGTATTAAAAGGATATTATTTTCTTCACATATTTTAGATAATTCTTCAAAGAATCCTTTAGGAGGTATATTTACCCCACCTTCTCCTTGAATAGGTTCAATTAAAATAGCAGCAGTATTGTCTGTGATTTCATTTTTAATAGATTCAATATCTCCAAATGGAACATGTTTAAATCCTTGTGGTAATGATTTGGTGAAATCTTTTTTATAAACATCTTGACCAGTTGCAGTTAATGTTGCAATTGTTCTTCCATGAAAAGAGTTATTTGTAGCTATTATTTCATTTTTACCTGTATATTTTAAAGCAAGTTTAATAGCTCCTTCATTAGCTTCAGCACCACTATTTGCAAAAAATACTTTATCAAATGATGACAATTTAACTAATTTTTCACCTAACTCAATTGTTGGTTTATTATAATAAATATTAGAGATATGTATTAATTTTTCCGCTTGTTTTTTTATTGCATTTACTACTTTCGGATGGGTGTGCCCTACATTATTTACTGCAATTCCTGCAAAAAAGTCTAAATATTTATTTCCTTCAATATCATAAACTACTGTGCCGTGTCCTTTGTCTAATACAATTGGTTGTCTTGTAAACGTGTTAATAAAATATTTTTCTTCGGCTTTTTTTATATCTTCTGTATTCATGTAAAACACCTGATGGTTAATTTAATATACAATAATAAATTTATATTTAATAATATTTAAAACTTAAAAATCGTTGATATTATGAAAAAAGTAATTATGGAAACCAATAAAGGTACAATTGAATTAGAATTATTTGAAAAAGATGCTCCTAAGACTGTAGAAAACTTTGTTAAATTAATAAATAAAGGTTATTATGATGGTTTAACTTTCCACAGAGTTATTCCAGATTTTGTTATTCAAGGAGGTTGTCCAAAAGGTGATGGTACTGGGGGACCAGGATATACAATAAAATGTGAAACTGAAGGAAATCCAAATAAACATGGTACTGGAGCTCTTTCAATGGCTCATGCAGGTAAAGATACTGGCGGAAGTCAATTTTTCATTACTCATTCTCCACAACCTCATTTAGATGGTGTTCACACTGTATTCGGTAAAGTTATTTCAGGTATGGATGTTGTAAATAAAATCCAACCAAATGATGTAATGACTAAAGTTACTGTAGAATAAGTTAATTAATTTTAACTTAATTTATTTTTTTTAATTTTTCCATTAAACCACTTTTTCTTGCATAATGAAAAAGATATAGTTGAACATATCCTGCTTTTTTACCAAATGTTTCAATTCCAAATTCTCTTACTTTTTCAACTGAAATATCTTTACTATCAAAATATAAATAAGAAATTATACGTTTTATCCAAACATCTGTTGGAAATGCTTCTTTAAAATCATAACCATACAATAATATACAATCAGCTACTTTTGGCCCAACACCAGGAACTTTAATAATTTCATCAAATGCTTCTAAATATTTCATTTTTGAAATTTCGTTTAAATCAATTTCATTTAATAAATTACTAGCTTTTTTAATATAATCTGCTCTATAACCAACACCACAACTTTTTAAATTATTATTACAGTTTTCAATAGCTATTTTTTCATTTAAATGTTCATCATCTTCATCTAAATAGCTATTTTTTAAGGTATTAATTTTAGGAAATGAGTAAAACGTTCCTGAAGAAAATTTATAGGGGATTCCATAGGTTTCTTTAATTTTTGATATTGAATTAGTCCATCTAGCTATTGAATTATTAGCTGAGGATATGGATGAAATTATAGCTTCAAATTTATTTTTAGCTAAAAAAAGTCTAAGCCCTTCACAAAATTCGACAGAAGGACCTAATTTTTCATCATTTCTTAAATAGGTGTAAAAATCATCTAAATTAAAAGACAAATCATAAATATTCTTTAATTTTTCTTTTACTAAAGTTTCTTTTACCTTTTTATCAAAATTTAAAGGTAATTCATATTCAAAATTAAAACAATCAATGTTTTTTTGAGATAATTTAAATAAAATAGGGATATTTTTAACAAAAACTAATTCTTCATATTTATCATTATTTTTAATCCAAGGACTTTGTGATGTTTGCCCTGAGTATTGTGTTAAATCCAAATTAATTCTTGTTTTAATTTTCATAATCTAACATTAATTCCATTTTCACTTAAGTATTTTTTAACTTCAGGAACAGGATATTCATTAAAATGGAATATGCTTGCAGCAAGAGCCGCACTAACATCTGTTTCATTGAAAACATCTAAAATATCATGAGGATTTCCGACTCCTCCAGAAGCTATAACTGGAATATCAACAGCCTCATTTATAGCTTTAGTAAGTTCAATATCATAACCTTCTTTTGTTCCATCACGATCCATACTTGTTAAAAGAATTTCTCCTGCACCTAATTTTTGGCATTGTTCTGCCCATTCAATTGCATCTATTCCTGTGAATTCATGGCCGCCATAAATACTACAATCAAACCAACAAGTTCCTTGTTCGGTTTCAAAAACATTCTTGCCTTTTGCTTCACTAGGACTTGAAACATATCTTCTTTTTGCATCAATTCCAACTACTACAGCTTGTGAACCTACAAGTTTAGAAGCTTCAGATAAAATTTGAGGATTTTTAATAGCTGCAGTGTTTGTAGAACATTTATCTGCTCCTGCTTTTAACATTTTAACATAATCTTCAGCTTTTCTAATTCCTCCTCCAACACAAATAGGAATAAAAACATTTTCAGTTATTCTCTCAACTACTTCTGTCATTGTTCCTCTTTTTTCAGCAGATGCGGTAATATCTAATATTGTTATTTCATCAGCACCTTCTTCATAATATTTAGTAGCTAGTTCAACAGGGTTTCCTGCATACTTTATCTGTTTGAATTCGACGCCTTTAACTACTCTACCTTCAGGAACTTCTAAATCACAATCTAAACATGGAATTATTCTTTTTGTTAACATATTAAGTAACCTTAAAAAATTAGTATATAAAAACTCATTAAATTAAATTGAGTAAAATTTTAAATTATTTATAAAAAATAAATTGTTCTGTTTTGTTTATCCAGAAAACCTTAAAACAAAACAAAATACAGCTAGTATAATAGTGATTGCTATTACGTGTTCTGGAGAAAGTTTAGGTCCTACACTTTCTTCATCAAAATATCTAACTAGTCCTGCACCAGTTTGAGGCATACTAATTTTATCGTCTTTTTTTGCCATAAATATCTCCTTTTTCTTTTATTTAAATAGCTATTTTATATATATTTTTTTCATATTATTTAAACATGGTGAATAATTTAAATACATTTTTTTATTATGTATATACATTTACAATATTTGAAGTTGAATAATTATTCCATGTTGCTGTTGCAATATAGCTATTTGGATCAAGATTTATATTTAATCTAGCTATTCCATCACTTTCAGTTGTTTTATGATACAATATACCATGGATATTAATATCAACTACTTGATTTGCAAAAGGATTTCCTTGTCCATCAAGAATTTTAACTTCATAACTTCCTAAAGTACCAAATTTCTTATTTAAATCATATCCATAAACTGTAGGAATTATTTTCATATTGTTTGTTTGTGCTTCTCCGTTTGGTGCCCATACTGTTATTGTGTAGTTGCCTGGGTGTAGGTTGATGGTCATTGTTATTTTTCCGTTTTGGTCTGTTATTCTTGTGTATTCTCTTCCATGGGTGTTTATGTTGATTGTTGCATCTTTGAGTGGTTGTCCTGATCCGTCTATGAAGTAGGCTATGTATTGTGTGCCATTTAAGTAATATTTAGTGATATCTGCACCTCGTATTGTGGATAAAACTTTAATTGAATAATTTATTTTTAATCCATCATTTGGGTTTATTAAAGAAAGGGTGTAAGTTCCTGGGTTTAAGTTAATAGTAAATTTAATCATACCTGAATCATTAGTTTTTCTTGTATAATTTCCACTGCCTATAACTTCTATTTTAATATCTTTATTAATTAATGGATTTCCTTTACTATCTAAAAACTGAGCAATAAATTGTGTGTCATTTAAGTAATATTTAATTAAATTTTCAGCAATTATAGTGCTTTTAACTTGCAATGTATTACTTATAGATTTTTCAGGATATTTACCATCGGATTTTAGTGTTGAAGTTATTATATAATTTCCAGGTTGTTCATTAATATTAACATATCCTTCTCCTCTGGAATTTGTAGTTATTTTATAATCTATTTCATTAATACTTATAATAAGTTCTTTCCCGGATAATGGCTTATTTAAATTATCTAATACAGTAATAACATATTGTGATCCATCTTTGTAATACATTATTATATTGTTACCAATGAGATTTACACTACTTGTAACTGAAAGCTTTAACACAATATTTAAGGGATTATAATTAGTATCACCATCATATTTTAAATACACATCATATTCTCCTATATTTAAATTAATATTTTTTATTTCTATTACTCCATTGTTTATCACACTATTGTATGTTTTTTCAGCTATAGTAACTTGTACACTTCCACTTGTATCTAAATTAGTATTAATAGTTATTATTTCATTATAACTATCTGTAATATTTTTTAAACTAAATTCTGGATTTATTTTATTAATTGTTAATATGGTGGTTTTGGTACTATTTGCATAATGATTATTACCATTAAAAGTAACTTTCAAATTATGGTTTCCTCCATTTAATGAAGATATAGTATAAACATATTGACTATTTGTCAAGGTGTATGTTTCTTTTTTACCATTAATTTCAATATCTATTGTTCCAGTAGTATTAGGGGAGACTATGATTTTTATTTCAGTATTTTCTTTATAATCATTGTTTTTAACATCAATTGATATTGTTGTGTTTATTTTACTTACTTCTAAAATTGTATTGTTTGTTGAATTATTATAAAGTCCGTTTCCATTAAAAATAACTGTGATATTATAAATTCCAATTTCTAAATTTGTTAATGGGTAGTTAAATTCTCCATTAACTGTTCTAAATTGGCCAATTTCCTGATTATTTATTTTTATTATTATAGTATCGTTTATAGGATATGATAATTTAATATTTAGAACAGTATTTTCACCATAACTAATATTGTTTGCTGTTAAGTTAATAATCACATTGCCTTTATTTATAGTGATTAGTGTACTATTTGATGAAGTATTGAAATTCTTATTTCCATTATATATTATAGTAAAATTATATTCTTCTAAATTTAAATTTGTGGATTGATATGAATATTGGCCATTAATTAATGTGTATGTTCCCTTGTTTTCGTTGTTTATATATATTGTTACATTTCCTTCAGCATTTGGGCTTACTGTTATTTTAATAGTTTCTCCATAATTAATATTTGAGGGTTCTATTGTTATATGAGTATTAGATTTAATTATTTCAAATGTTCCATTAGATATAGAGCTATTATAATTTTTATTTCCACTAAAAATTACAGTTATATTATATTTACCAGCATCTAATTCATTCATTAAATAATGATATTGTCCATTGATGAGATTATAAGTTCCTTTATTTACATCATTTAAAAAAATAGTTATGTTTCCTTTAACATTTGGAGTAATGGTCATGATTATAAATTTATCATCACCATAGGTCATATTTGTTAGATTTAAATTAATTAAAGTGTTTATTTTTTTAACAGTTAATATCGAAGTATTGGAACTAGTTATGTAGTTTTCATTTCCATTGAACACTACAGTAATATTATAAGTCTCTACTTCTAAATTCAACAATTCATATAAAAGTTTTCCATTAATTAAACTGTAAGTTCCATTATTTTCTCCATTAATATATATTGTTACATTTCCTTCTGTATTAGGATGTAAACTTATGTTTATTTCTGCTGTTTCTCCATAACTAATATCTGTGGTGTTAATATCTAAATTTGTCTTTTGTTTTATTGTAAATTCTTTAAAATTTGCACTTTCTGTGTAATTTTCATTTCCATAGTAATTTATGGTAATATTATGTATTCCTGCAGGCAAATCTAATAAATATTGATATTGTCCATTATTTAAAGAATATATTCCTTTATATTTATCATTAATATAAATCATTATCTGTCCTGTTGTATTAGGAGTAACCGTTATTATTACTGTTGTATTTTCATTATAAACAAGATTAATGACTTCAATTTGAGTATATGTAATTAATTTTTCTACATAAAAGTCTTTTATTTGCGAATTTGTTTTATAATAATCGTTTCCATTATATTCTGAGGTAATTAAATACCATCCTCCAGATAAATCTGATAAAATGTATTCTAATTTCCCATTAGTTAAATTAAAAGTACCAATTAATTTTTTAATACCATCTGCACCATTAATATATAAAGTTATATTTCCTTCTACATCAGGGTTCATTGTTATGTTTATAACTGTATATTTTCCATAAATTATATCATTTATATTAATGTCCATTGATGCAGTACTTTTTTCTACATTAAAACTAGCTGTTTGGGTAGTACTTGCATGGCTTATGTCACCGTTATAAAAAACACTTATATTATATTTTCCAATATTTAAACCTGTTAAATTTAATGTTCCTTCACCATTTATTAATCTTATAATATAATATTGATTATTAACTTTAACTTCTACATCTGTTGATAAATTTGGAGTAAGTGTAATAGTTATAGTTGCATTATTTCCATATTCTATATTCTCTGCATCTATTTTAATATTTGTAGAGTTTTTAAGTTCAATTGATTTTGTTGAATTTAAAAAATTAAGTTGATTACTACTATAAGTTATATAAGCTATATAATCATCTGGATCTATATTAATAGAAAAAACAACAACACCATTAATAATTTGTAAAACATTTGTTTTATTTCCAATTTTTATTATTACATTACCTGATGTTGATGAATTACTAAATTGAATATTTATTGTTAGATTATTTCCATTTAAACTAGTTAAAATATTCATTTCATTATTTATAACATTTAAAGTGCCCTTTATCGAAGTGTATGATGTTAGTTTTTGTGCACTTGCATTTACTGTTTTAATACCAAGTTGATTAGTTTCATATTCACAGGAATATATTCCAGTATAATAATCTGGAACCTTTATGGATTTTCTAAAATCATCTATTATGAATGTAAGTTCTTCACCAACAATCATATTGCCATTATCATCAGTTATTATAGCGGTTAAAGTAACATTGCTATTAAATAGAGAATAATATGTTTGGTTGTTTAATATAGTTATATAAGTTTCACTTATAATAGCAGTTAATTCAGGATAGGTACTAGCATAATATTGTCTTATAGGCGCACTATTTGAAGTCATTGTGTTATTTTTTAAATATAATTGCCCCATACTACAAACTAAAAAATATGTTCCATTTAAATTTGAATTTGTTATATTTATATATGCTCCTTTTTTATCACTTTCTTTTGAAGGTTCATAATTTCTACTAAAAATCACAGTTCCAAAAACATCTGCAGTATTATTATTAAATTCATTACCAACTATAGTTATTTTACCTCCAGCTTCATTAGATATTGCTCCACCATATCCGGCTGCTTTATTATTGTTAAATATATTTTTCCCAGTTATTAACATATTTTGACCAAAGTTTAAAATTGCTCCGCCATGTCCATTAGCTTGATTATTGATAAACTCATTAGTACCAATTATTTTAAAATCATTCCCACTATTTTCAATAGATCCTCCGCCTTGATGATATCCGCTACTTTGTGCAATATTATTATAAAATTTATTGGATCCAGTTATTGTGAAATTTAAGCCAGAATTTATAATAACTCCTCCATTATATGTTGCAATATTATTTTCAAAAATGTTATTTCCTTTTACTAGAAAATTATTTCCTTCATTTTCAATTACACCACTATTTCCATCAGCGAAGTTATTTTTAAAAGAGTTAGTTCCATTAATATAGAAATCATTTCCAGTATTAAATATTACAGCACCAGTATAAAGAATTATTTTATTATTTGCAAAGTTGTTGTTACCAGTTATTGTAAAGTTTCGAGCTTTATTATTATTTATTACTCCTCCCATGTAGGCAGTGTTATTATAAAATGCATTATTTCCAGAAATTAGGAAGTTTGACCCTGTTTTATTTTCATATTCCCAATACTTAAAAAAACTATTTCCATTTACATTAAATATTGCTCCACCACTAAATGCAGTGTTATTGACAAATATATTGGTACCAAGTATTTTGAAATTTTCTCCATAATTAAATATCGCCCCACCGTAATTTGAATAATCAGAAGTACCATAAAGAGGTGCTGCAGTATTATTAATAAAATTAGAGTCAATTATAGTTGTATTAACACCTACATTAAATATAGCTCCTCCATCATCAAATTTACCATTCACTAAATATATATTCTTTATTATTACATTATCTCCAACTATTTTAAAAATTCTAGCTTTATTATCTCCATTTATTTGAAAATTTAAACCATCTATAGTTATTGATTTATTTATCACGATTCCTTCTACTAAGTCAGTATCTGTTGATTGATTATAGGTAATATTTTGTGTGAGCTGAATTATTCCATATTCAGGAGTATTATCTATTGTTTCTTGCAATGTCTTGTAATTATTTGTATTTGTAACAGCTAAACTATTATTTTCCATTTGAAAATCATTTATATCACTAGCTGAAGCAGCTGAAATTAAAAATAAAAAAACTATTAGGCATGTAATGTATTTAATAATATTTTTAATCATATTGAATCATCCTAATTT